>JBCBZW010000209.1 GCA_039815145.1 Pseudomonadota bacterium | reverse complement strand
TGGTGATCCCCACAACGCCGCCCCAGGTGCGCTTACCGATCAGAGGCCCTAGCTTCGCCTCGCGGAAGAAGTACGGGAAGATGTCCCCGTCGGAGGCGGAGTTTTCGCTGATCAAGGCCACCATCGGCCCGGTGAAGGCGGTAGCCGGGTAGGTGTTGGTCCACTGGTTGTGGGCCTGGTGACCGTAGGCCAGCGGCCGCTGCATCAGGCGACGCAGAATCATCTGCGAGACGTTTCCGCCCCCATTGCCGCGCACGTCGACGATCAGACCCCGCTTACGCAGCTGGGGGTAGTACCACTTGATGAACTCATAGATGCCGGCCGAGCCCATGTCGGGGATGTGCACGTAGCCCACCTGGCCGTCGGTCTTCTCTGCCACGTAGAGGCGGTTCTTCTCCACCCACTCCAGGTAGACCAGGGAAGTCTCGTCAGCGATCGGGTCCACCAGCACGCGACGGGTGTCGTCCGCCTTCGCCGTGCTGCTCACCGTGAGTTCCACCGGTTGCGCGCCGCGGTCCGTGAGCAGATCGTAGGGGTTGTCGGCGAGGGTCAGTTCGCGCCCGTCGATGGCGATCACGTAGTCGCCCACCTCGACGCCCACGCCCACCTCGGTCAGGGGCGAGCGATACTTGGCCTCGGCGTTGTGGCCCGCGTAGAGGTGCGCGATGCGGTAGCGACCGGCTGTCTTGTCCGCTTCGAAGCGAGCACCTAGCAAGGCCGCTGATGAGCGCTTCGGCGCTTGCAGATCACCGCCCTGCACGTAGGCGTGGCCCACGTTCAGCTCCGCGATCATCTCGCCGATCAGGGTGTTCAAGTCCTCGCGGGTGGACACGTGCTGGACGAGGGGCCGATAGCGATCCCGCAGCGCCTCCCAGTCGTAGCCGTGCATGTTGCGCACGTAGAAGTAGTCGCGGAAGCGTCGCCACACCTCGTCGAAGGCGACCAGCCACTCGTCTGCCGGCGCGCGGTACAGGATCAGATTCGCCGTGCTGATCGCCTTGGCGTCGCCAGGCTTGGCGAGTTCGATGCGCTTGAGGCCGCCCCCGGTACGCACCACCACGGCTTTACCGTCAGCAGAGCGCACGACGCCGGAGATGTCGGCCACGATCTCCTTGCTCTCGCGCGACTTCATCTCGAGTGCCCGCAGGGTGGTCTTCACGTCGGGCGAGCGGCCGTAGTAGAAGGGCCCGGTGGTCACGTAGAGCAGGTGCTCGGCGAGGGGCATGATGGCGGCGATGTTGTCCGCCTCCACGGGCACGCGGATGACGCGCTGGGCAAGACCATCGAAGTCGATGACCACGCTCACCTCATCGGCTCCCTCCTCGTTGTCGTCCTTCTCCTTCTTCTCGCTGTCCTCGTCCTCATCTTCCTCCGCCGACGGTACCTCGTCGTTGCGCGGGCCGAAGGGATTGGGAGCATCTTTGGTGAGCGCGAGGGCGAAGATGCCGGTCTCGCGATCGCCCACGTAGTTCCATTCGAAGGCGCCGATCTGCGGCGCGAACTGGCGGTCGCTCAAGAAGTAGAGGTGCTTGCCGTCGTGGCCGAAGGCGGGACCGAAGGCCTGGAACAGGGGCTCGCTCACGGTGCGGGTCTCACCGTCCTTGCGGGACCAGACGAACACGGCGTACATGCCTTCCTCGGTCTGGCGGGAGTAGGTGATCCACTGGGAGTCGGGGGCCCACTGGTAGTCGTCGATGACACCGTAGGGGGACGTCGCGACGATCCGGTGCTTACCTTGCAAGTCCACCAGGTGCACGCGGCCCTGGTGATCGTGGAACGCCAGCGACTCTCCATCCGGGGCCCAACGCGGACCGTAGAGCCGCAAGGGCTCCAGCGTGGTGAGCGCTCGCGCATCGCCGCCGGCGCTGTCCACCACGTAGACCTGCTCTTCGCCGCTGCGGTCGCTGATGAAGGCGATGTGGGTGCCGTCCGGTGACCACGCGGCCTCACGATCGTGGGCGTTCGCGTTGCGCGTGAGGTTGCGCGTCACGCCGTGCTCGGCGGGCACGCTGAACACATCGCCGCGAGCGGTCACGGCGATCCGCTCCGCCGCCGGCGACACCGAGTAGTCCTCGATCTGCTTCTGCACCTCGATACGGCGTGCGGTACGGCGTACGCGGTCGTCCGGCACGTCGATGCTGAGCATGCGCTCCTGGCGGGACTTGGTGTCGTAGAGGCCGATCAGCCCCTCCACCTCGTAGACGATCCGCGACACGCCATCGCCACTCGCCCATTTGATGTCCCACGTGCCGTGGGCGGTGAGTTGCTCCGCGTTGCCACCGTCGCCAGCCGCGTAGAGGTTCAGGATGCCGTCGCGATCGGAGACGAAGAACATGCCCGTGGGCAGCCAGACGGGGTCGCGCTCCGTGCGCTGATCCGTCGCGATCGGTGCTGACGTGTCGTTCTTGAGATCGTAGACGTACAGATCCTGCGCCCAACCGCCTTGATAGCGCTTCCACGTCCGGAAGTCACGGAAGAGCGGCGCGTAGAGCACGCGTGTGCCGTCCGGTGAGAACACGCCGGAGCCCGCACGTGGCATGGGCAGCACGGCCGGCAGGCCGCCTTTCACGGACACCTCGTACAGGCGCGGATCGTTGAAGTCCTCGCGCACGGAGCGGAACAGCACCTTGCTGCCGTCGGGGCTCCAGTCGTACACCTGGTGGTCCGTGCCCCAGCGCGCAGGCAGCGGACCCTGGGTCGGGTAGTAGGTGAGCTGCTTGGGTTCGCCGCCGGCCACATCGATGACGTAAACCTGCTCGTCACCGCGGTACTGCCCGGTGAAGGCCACTTGGGAGCCGTCCGGCGAGAAGCGCGGGTAGAGCTCGAGGCCAGGGTGGGAGGTCAGGCGCCGCGCCTGGGCCCTGCCGTCCACGGGCGCCAACCAGAGATCGCCGGCGTAGCTGAAGACCACCTGATCCGCGTGCAGATCTGGGTAGCGCAGCATGCGCGTGCCGTCCTGTGCCAGGGCGGAGGCCGCGACGAGACCGGTGAGAAGTAGGGCGGGAGCGGTGCGATTCACGGGTGGTGGTCCTTCTGTTCCTTCGCGCCGGCCTCTCGATGCAGCGCGGGCAGGACCCTCACTCATCGAAAGACCGCGACTTCGTCCGTTGGGTAGGTGGGCGAGCGGGAAGCCATGCTAACGCTCCCCTGCCCGTTCTTGAACATCCTCGGCAAGCCGGGGGCGCGCCCGACTTGGGACCGCGAGCGCCGAGGAGAGTTCGCGCTAGCGCGCGGCTGCGCCAGCTAGGGGCTTCCTAGGAGACGAACAAGGGATCGAACGACAAGAGCAGGCGCTTGGCCTCGTCGTGAGGCGAGCGGTGCACCACCCCCTGGAACTCGTGATCCCAACGGCCGCCCTTGAGCAGGGACCAGGCCCCCGGGTCGAGCGTGCGCACGTGACCGCCGCTGCGCACGGGCACGTCCTGCGAGCTGCGATCGGCGAGGCACTCGAAGTCCACCTCATCGTGGGCGATCCACTCGGTCGTGGGGCCGGCCAGGGTGATCAACATGCGACAGTGCACCATGTCCGTGTGGAAGCGCGGGCACATCGGGCCGCTCAGGGTGGCGGCGCGAACGCCCACGGTGGAGCAGTTGAGCAGATCCGAGAGCAGTTCGACGCCCTCGCTGATCTCCTCACACAGCGCCGCGCGCAGCACTTCGTCGCGGATCGGCGCCAGGGCGATGCGTGCGGCATCCGGCTCACCAGCGGCTTGGGTCCACTGGGTCTCCACCTTCCCCCCCGTCGCCATCCAATCTGCGGCCGCGCGGGCGAGCGGGCTCGCGATCTCGCTCGGGCGCTCCACGCTCACCAACTCCACGTCGTCGTAGAGGGCGGAGAAGTCACCTAACTGATCGCTAAACACACTGTTCATCATCATGAAGCCAGATCCTCATCTGCGGTTTCGGCGGTCCACTGGGGGAAGGGGTCGGGGTAGGCGGTCCAGGCGCTGGGGCCTGCCGCCAGCTCCGTGTCGTCGAGCAGACACGCGTCGAGGGCGCGGCGCGCGGCAGCCTCGTCCAGGGTCTGGCCGATGAACACGATCTCCTGCCGACGGTCGCCAAAGGGCCCTTCGAACTGGGAGCGAATCGATGCGCGGGTTTCCGCGTCGGTCGGCCAGCCCTGCTCCGGCATCGCGGCCCAGAACAAGCCAGCGAAGCCGTGGTTCATGATGCCGCCGGCCTGCGACCAGGCTCCCGCCTCATCGAAGCGCGAGGCGAGCCAGAAGTAGCCCTTGGAGCGAATCAGGTTGCCGTAGCGCCAGCCGGCCACCAGGAAGTCGTACAAGCGTTGGGGATGGAACGGCCGGCGGGCGCGGTACACGAAGCTACCGATGCCGTACTCCTCGGTCTCGGGCACGTGCTCACCGCGCATCTCCACCAGCCAACCCGGGGCGCGCTCCGCCTCCTCCATGGAGAAGCGGCCGGTGCCTAGGATCGCCTCCGTGGGGAGGTTGCCCTGATCGGCCGTCAGCACCTGCGCGCTCGGGTTGAGACGGCGCAGGGTGGCGATCAACGCGTCCGCATCGGCCTTGGAGACGAGATCGATCTTCGTCACCACGATGACGTTACTGAACTCGATCTGATCCATCAGGAGGTCCGCCACGTTGCGCTCGTCCTCCTCGGCAACCTCCATGCCCTTTTCCTTCAAGGTCTCGGCTTCCGCCATGAGGCGCGGGAAGTTGAAGGCGTCGACGACGGTGACCATCGTGTCGAGGCGGGCCAGGGAGGACAGCGATCGCCCCTGCTCATCTTCGAAGGTGAAGGTCTCGGCCACGGGCAACGGTTCGGAGACGCCGGTCGACTCCACCAGCAGGTAGTCGAAGCGCTTCTCCTCCGCAAGGCGTGCCACCTCCTCCAAGAGATCCTCGCGCAGAGTGCAGCAGATACAGCCGTTGGTGAGCTCCACCAGCTTCTCGTCCACCTGCTGCATGGACACTCCACTGCGCAGCAGCGCCGCGTCGATGTTCACCTCGCCCATGTCGTTGACGATGACGGCAACGCGCCGCCCTTCGCGGTTGTTCAGAACGTGGTTCAGTAGCGTGGTCTTTCCCGCGCCCAAAAAGCCGGAGAGCACGGTGACGGGTAGCTGGGCGGACATGGAGTCTCCTGGGAAAACGCAATGTTATACCGTAACATTTTGCTCGAATGAAGCAATGTCGCGGATCGCCTATTCCGGCTACAGCGAGCAGCCATACTGCCTCATCATCGGTGGCGGGCAGGGCGGCATTGCGCTGGGTGCGCGTCTGCGCCGCCTCGGGGTCCCCACCATCATCGTGGAGAAGAACGAGCGTCCCGGCGACAGTTGGCGCAAGCGCTATAAGTCGCTCTGCCTGCACGACCCGGTCTGGTACGACCATCTGCCCTACCTGCCGTTCCCCGATCACTGGCCCGTCTTCAGCCCCAAGGACAAAATCGGCGACTGGCTGGAGAGCTACACCAAGATCATGGAGCTCAACTACTGGACCAAGACGACGGCCCGCTCGGCCAGCTACGACGAGGCAAGCGGCGAATGGACCGTGGTGGTGGACCGGGACGGCGAAGAGGTGGTCCTGAAGCCCAAGCAGCTTGTCCTTGCCACCGGCATGTCCGGCGTGCCGAACATGCCCGCCCTGCCGGGTGCGGATTTCTTTGCCGGGCAAATCCAGCACTCCTCTGAGCACCCGGGGCCGGACGACTACAAGGGCAAGTCGGTCGTCGTGGTCGGCTCCAACAATTCCGCGCACGACATCTGCGCGGCGCTGTGGGAGGCCGGGGTGGACGTCACCATGGTGCAGCGCTCGTCCACCCACATCGTGAAGTCCGACACGCTGATGGAGCTTGCCCTCGGCGCACTCTACTCGGAGGACGCGCTCGCCAACGGCATCACCACCGACATGGCGGATCTCATCTTTGCCTCCATTCCCTACAAGGTGCTTCCGGCCATCCAGCGCGCCCAGTGCGATGCGACGCGGG
>JBCBZW010000208.1 GCA_039815145.1 Pseudomonadota bacterium | reverse complement strand
GGCAGCCTATTCCCCGCGCTGTTTCAGGTGTTCGCCAGCCTGGAGGTCGCCAAGGTGAACCTGCCCGTGGCGGTGCTCATCTGGCTCATGATCTACCCGATGATGATCCAGGTGGACTTCGCCTCCATCAGGGACATCGGCAAGCGCCCCAAAGGCCTGCTGCTCACGCTGCTGGTCAACTGGCTGATCAAGCCGTTCACCATGGCCGCCCTCGGTTGGTTGTTCTTCCGCGTGATCTTTGCAGACCTCGTCGACCCGACGACGGCCGGCGAGTACATCGCCGGCATGATCCTGCTTGGCGTCGCGCCCTGCACCGCCATGGTGTTCGTGTGGAGCCAGCTCACGAAGGGCGATCCGAACTACACCCTGGTGCAGGTGTCGGTGAACGACCTCATCATGGTGTTCGCCTTCGCCCCGATCGCGGCGTTTCTGCTTGGCGTGAGCGAGGTGGTGGTGCCGTGGGAGACGCTGGTGCTGTCGGTCGTGCTGTACGTCCTGCTGCCCCTGATCGCCGGCTACCTCACGCGGCGGGCGCTCGCACCAAGCGGTGACCTTACGCGCTTGAACGCGCTGCTCGCCAAGCTCAAGCCCGCCTCCATCGCGGGGCTACTGGCCACGGTGGTGCTGCTGTTCGGCTTTCAGGCCAACACGATCCTGCAGCAGCCGGTGGCGATCGTGCTCATCGCCATTCCGTTGCTGATCCAGACCTACGGGATCTTCGCCCTCGCCTACGCCTCGGCCAAGGCCATGCGCTTGCCGCACAATATCGCGGCGCCCGCATGCATGATCGGCACCTCAAACTTCTTCGAGTTGGCCGTGGCCGTCGCCATCTCCCTGTTCGGGCTGAACTCGGGAGCGGCGCTGGCCACGGTGGTGGGCGTGCTGGTGGAGGTGCCGGTGATGCTGTCGTTGGTCGCATTCGCGAACCGCACGCGGCACTGGTTCCCCGCCCGCTCAGTCTGAGGCCACGCGTCTGACATCGACACGATCGAGCACCTCGAAGGGCGGAGCAACATCGGCTCGACAGGATTCCAGCGTACGGCGCGCTGCCACCATGCCCAGCGTGTCGCCGGTCACCCCGGCTCGTGATCAGCCCGTTGAGTAGCTCAGTCCACGGGTCGCCTTGAGTTTCTCACCTACGCCGCGTTGGCTACTGCGCCGGAGACACCGATCCCTCGACGCGAGGGCTCTGACAGACCTCCCGCGTTAGGTCGCGCTTCAGCGGATCCTCAGGGACGAAATAGTCATAGGCCAGGTAGGTGTGGCGAAACCCGGCATCCGAGTAGTCGGTCACCTCATAGAGGAAAGGCTTCGCCATGTAGAAGCAGTCCCTGAGGCTATCCTCGGGCTCGTTGGGCAGCTGCGCGACTTGGCCGCCCATCTCGAGGCTGCTGCTCCAGGACAGCGTCTGGTTCCAATCCTCCACGAGCCCGGTGGTGTATTCGTAGCCGCCGCCGAGGGCCACCACCAAGGCAGTGAGTTCCAGTTCGACGCCGATGCTGGTGTCGTAGGATGCGCTGTCACCCTGAACGGTCGCCGATCCCTTTACGCTCGACATCGAGGCTGACCAGTCACCGTCGCCGGCGCTGATCACTCGCCCGATCGGACAGTCCACTCCCTCGCACTTCCAAATCAGCTTGCCCCGGATCGGCACCCAGGCCGAGTCTTTGCTCATGCGTACGTCGATCAGCTGCTCGGGTTTGTCGGGGTTCTTGCGTACATCGACCGGGTACGCGTCCGGATCGATATGCGGACCACCAAACACTTCCACTTCCGACAGTTTCAGAGCTGCTCCTGTCGCCCGGCTGATACGAATGAACCTGCCCCGGACGGGGGCCTGTCCGGGTTGCCCGGTCAACACGGTCCTCACACGATTGATGCGGGCGTCTTGGGTGGATAGGTACCTCAAGCCGTCATCGCCAACGCTCAGGGCACCGACGGGCACATTGCCAAGTGGGTAATCGACAACGGCAATGCTCATGTCGCCGTCGACGCCCTCACCCCACACGCGAATTAGGTCGACTCTCTCCATGCGTCCAAGGTCGACCTCCCACCAGTCGCCAGCAGCGACCTCGACCATGTCGCCGAGCACGTCCCCATCCAACAAGGCGTCGGCGGTTTGTGCGTCTGCCGCCGTGTAGGCATTACCGCGGCGAGCTAGATTGCCCCACGCATGACGTACGGGCAACCACTCGGCCGCCATCTCCGGATCGTCGCGGCGGGTTGCCCACTGCTCGGCCCCCGAATGTCGATGTACCGCGTCGCGCAGCGTGCAAACGCGGGCACGAGCACCCGTCGCGTCGTCCTTTACCCCGTAGTGGAAACAGTCGTAGGTCTGTTCACGGAACTGCACGAGCGCTTCGCTATTGGACACGCTAACGCCCTCGGTCGCACTGGTCTCTACACTACTCGTGGTGCCTTCGGTTTCGGCCGTCCCCCACTCGTATCCGGCAGTGGCCTTTATCATTGCCGTGACGGGGCCGGCATCCAGCCCCGCGCCGATGTAGCCGGAGACACTGTGCGACGCGGTGCCCGTCACGTTGCTGCTGGTCTCGGTGCCGGCAACCTGCTGCTTGCCAGCCCAGGCTCGCCTGAGCAGGTCCAACTGCCAGCGTTCCCAGTACGGTGGGGAGTACGTGATGCTCTCGATCGACGACTCGCGTACCGTCTTGCAGGTCAGGCCGCTCGAGCCTGGAATCGGGCTGACTTCTGCAAAGGTGCTATTGCCCGACCAGTCGCCCATTGCCAGGTGCGCTCCTCGGTCCAGCGCGCCGTGCTCCACGAATCGGATCAGCGCCAACTCGCGGCGCCCGTCGCCGTCGGCTGCCACCGAGAATCCATACACGTAGTACGGGATCACGGCCAGCACTTCTCGCCTGGCATCGCCATCCATGTCGGCGATCGCCAGCGATAGCTGGCGACTCTTGATACGCGTACCCGTGGCTTTGAACATCTCGCCCTCAGGCTTCGACCAGGCCGGCCCCGTGACGAGCTCTCTTGGCTTTTCAGGGCCAACGGCCGCGACGTCGTAGACCTGCAACGTGACCGTGCGTTCGTCCAGCGTAGCAATCACGATCTCGTCTTTTGCATCCGCATCGACGTCCCCGAACGCAGCATCCAGCACCTGCGCCCTTGCACGAAAGCGTTTCGCCATTTCGACCCGAAGCACTTCCTCGCCCAGCGGCTGGCCATCAACCGTAACCATCAGATCTGTTGCCGATTCAACGTTGTTGAGATCGCCCTCTTGCTGCACGCGATAGTCGAACGTGAGGTAGAGCTTGCCGGGCTGACCCGCGTTCTCCTCGGTGACGTAGAAGTCCACCGTCCAGCCGGCGGAACCTGCTGTCTCGTCAGGTTCTCGCGTAAGCATCAAACTGGACCAGCCTTCCTCGGACGTCTCCTCCTCTGCGGTGCTCGAGGCCGTGCCACGAAAAAGATCGGGCTCAAAGGCCTTGCGGGTTACGAAGGACTGTCCCGATGTGTTCGACAGGATGTCCACGCCACTCTTGTCCTTGATCGCCACATCCCGCAGTCGCAGTTCCCGGGTCGCTCGCTCCGAGGCGGAGCCGCCCACCCACGCACCAATCGCCAGCGTGTGACGGCCCTCGGTCAAAGCAGGAAGCGCGACGCTCGCAGGCTCGGGCGGGTAGTAGTCGTAGTATTCGCTCGTGCTCGGGACCGAGTCGATGCGGTCGCCAAGCGGCTTCGCGCTGTAGACCGTTAGCTGTTGGCCAATCGACATGCCGTCGCCGGTGTTGTCGTCCGAGACGAAGATGATCTCGCGTGTCGGGTCCCCGATCACATCAGCCACGCCCAAGCGCATACTCTCGAGGCGTTTTGGACGCTCACTCAGCGTGACGTCCAGAAGTGACTGCATCGCCCCGTCGCCGCTCGGATCATGTCCCAAAATCTTGAGCCGAGGCACACCAAGCGCCTTATCGATGTAGATCGCGACGACTTCCGCCTTGCCGTTGCCACTGACGTCACCCATTGCCATGCGCACGGGCCCGTCGATCTGCGGGCCCGCGGCATCATGGAATCGCGCGAAGGTCTGGTCGTTTTTCTGGGCGATGCCCTTGCGAGCACCCTTCCAGACGAAAACGTTCAACGTGCCATCCGGGTGTTTCGTCACCACGGCGACCTCGTCGATTCGTTTGCCGGTCGTTTTGTCGCCGTCGAAATCGCCGTGAGCGGCCTGAAACGCGCTGTGACCGGTCAGCGTCGAACTCCACAACTGCTCTCTGTAGCCGTCGGCCATCATCCCGTTTTCGTCTCTCACACGCTGGTTGCGCACCACCCACAGCTGGTAAACGTCTTTGAGATAGCTGCCATCCGGCGTCGGTAACTGGCCTGTGAACGCCACGATGAGTTCGCCCTTGCCATCGCCGTCCACGTCAGTCGCCGTGCTGGCCCACAGTTCCGACGGCGGTTTGGCGCCAGCGCTACTGCCACCATCCCATCCCGACAGGTAGCCATTGCTCGGACCACCCAGCTCAACCAGGTCACCGACGAAATCACGGCGATCATGACGCAGCATATGCGAACTCAAAACGCGCGAGCCGGGCTGAGCCTTGTTGAATTGCGGTGCGGTGATGAGCATCTCGTAACGGCCACCGACCTCGATCTTCTGACCGAATGGCGAGGCGGTGCAGTCGAGGGCCTCACCGAGTCCAGGCTCCGCACAGATAGTGAGGAGCGTTGCGAGCCCCGTGAGACTGAGAAGCTGGTTCGTGTTGCGCATCAACGCCCCTTCCGAAGACCTATGTATGAAATCGCTCGGCCGCCAAGTTGGACGGCGTGCTGCACAAGGACCGAGCTTCTGACGGACAACAGCATAAACGCTATTGCTGAGGTCCGCCCCGATTCCGTCGAAACCCGCTGGCACCCTTGCTACCGGCCCGCGGCTCTGCCTCCCACCATCGCTTCAACGGTGTCTCCTCGGCACACTCCCCTGCGCAACGCGCTCTCTTGCTCGCTTCACGATTCCACACGCCCCCCTTATTTGCGTGTATGGTCAGCGTGCTCGATAGCATCCGAGGAGTATCGCTCCTATCCGGCGCTTGACGAGTAGTGGAGTAATCAACAGCTCAGGGAGCGTCACGCGATGGATCCGTTCATTGGCACAATCATCATGTTTGCAGGGAATTTTGAACCGAGGGGCTGGGCCTTTTGCGATGGGCGGCTGATGGCCGTCGCCAGCAACGCGACGTTGTTCTCAATCCTGGGTGCCACCTATGGCGGTGACGGCAAAACGACCTTTGCTCTGCCGGACCTGCGTGGGCGAGTACCCCTGCACCCGGGCCAGGGACCGGGCCTGCAGTCCTACCAACTTGGCCAACAGGGGGGCGCCGAGAGCGTCACGCTGAATGCGTTTCAGATGCCAGCGCATAGTCATCCCGTTCACTGCACAGCGCAGATCGGCGACCAGGACTCGCCCGTCGGGGCCCTCCCGGCTGCGGAGCAGGCGCAGCGGACCAGCGTGTGGTCGAAGGCAGCGTCTGACGGGTCGATGGCCAGCGCCATGATCGGCGAGAACGGCGCCAACGAGGCGCACGAGAACCGTCAGCCGTTCACCGGCGTCAACTTCATCATCGCCCTTCAGGGCATCTACCCGCCACGAGCGTAGGGGACCGGCGCTCCGGGCGTTGGGTGTAATTCGTGGTCGATGAGCAATCGCAGGCGATTCGCTACTCGGCGCGCCTCGGCCGCATATTCCATCGCGCGTCGCTAGTCTTCCACCTCGAACTGCACCTCTTCGGCGATCAAGGTGGTGGGCGCCACTTCCGCGCCCTCGGCTTTCACCAGGCGCCCCGGCGCGAGTTGATCGAAAAACTCCGCCGCCGTGATCGGAAGGTCTTGCTCGTCGCGGTACTCCGTGCGGCCATCGGTCTCGACGGTCACGCCGAGGATGGTGAAGCTCGGCTCGCTCACCGCCGTGACGAAGCCCTGCAGTTCGCT
>JBCBZW010000207.1 GCA_039815145.1 Pseudomonadota bacterium | reverse complement strand
GCCGACGGCCGCCTAGCGCGGACGGGTTGTGCGGCGCTGATTCGCCACCAGCTCCTCCAGCCTTTCGATCGCACTCGGTGCAGTGGTGGCCACCGCATCGACGTCGACCAATACCGACAGATCCGGCACCTCCTCCGCGATGTGCCCGCTGACGAGAACGAAGGCTTCCGGGCGACAGATGCGCAAAGCGCTCACCAAGCGAATCAATTCGCTCAGCTGCGCATCGCGGCTGGCGGAAATCCCAACCACCGTGTGGTCACTCCTGCCGAGCGCTTCCACGGCGGCCCTACGGTCCGCTGGCCCTTCCAATTGGATATCCCAACCGTGGGCGCGGAACAGATCCGTGGCGATCGCTGCGCCGAAGCGATGGTCGTCGCCCGGCATGGTCATGAACAACGCGTGGCGACGCGGATCCTGGTGCCGGAGAACGGGCAAGCTCTGGCGCAGGCTGCGCATGATGGCGTAGAGCCGTCCGATCGCCACCGTCACCTGCACGAAGTCGATCCGATCCCGATCCCAGAGCACGCCGAGGTGGCGGGCCGCGCGAGCGAGGTACGCGAGATAGATGGTCTCGATGTCGGTGCCCGTGGCCCGTGCGGCGTCGATGCGGTCAGCCGCTGCGTGCGCGTCAGGGTGGAGGAGGGCGCGAATGAAGGCGTTGAAGGCTGCCGGCGAAGGCGTGCCCGCGGCCTCGCGTGGCGGCGCCTCGTCGCGCAAACGGCTCGCCAGAAGGGACACAACGTCGCCCGCCAGGGCTTCGAGGGCCGCCGCGGGCAGGCGCGCGCGCTGCGCCCCCCCGATCGCGAGGGCGCGGGCGTAGGTGTCTCGTTCTAGGCGAAAGTCGGCGTCGTCTTCCACCTAACGAAACTCCTGGGAAGCAAGTCCTCGCTAACGCGGGACAACGCGTACTAGGCGACCGTTGGCCGCATCGACCTGAATCTCGCAAGCACCTTCGCTCGTGCGCAAGACGATTTCGAAGCGCCGCCCGCCGTCGGGGCCGGCCGCGCACAGGCTCGCCTGTAAGCTCTCGCCGGGGCCGACGGCAGACTTCGCCACGTCCATGGCATCGACCAGGCTGAGCACGGCCCGATCGAGGGCGCGCACGACCCGCTTGCCGCGACGGCCGATGGACTGCACCTGCGCATCGAGCAACTCACTGGTGTTGGCGTCGTAGACCGCCTCGACGATCTTTGCATCGCACACCACCTCCACCTCGACCAGCTGACCGTCGTGGAACGCCTCGCAGGCCTCGCCGTTGAAGGTGGTTTCCGCAGTGGCGATGAGGCTCTCGAGGGTCTCGGAGAGGATGACCTCCGGGGCCAGCGCCAACAGCGGATCGCTGTCCAGGGCGAACGGAATGACTTGATTCTCCATGTCAGCACCTTCGATGATGGTGGGCGTTCTCTTCGCCCGGAGCGACTTGTTCGTGAACTTCGGTCGGGACGTTACGTGGGTGCCTCGGCAGGAAACAGCAGATGTTTCCGTAGCCGAGCTTCGAGGCGCTCGAAGTGACTATTTGAGGAAGGGCCCGGCCGATTCCGCGCAATGAGGATCGGCGAACTGAATGCCGTGCGTCACATCAACTACACCTACCTGCTCTATTTCTGGACCGTGCAACGGGAGGGGTCGGTCAGTCGTGCGGCGGAGGTACTGAATCTCACGCCGCAGACGATCAGCGGGCAGATCAAGCGCCTCGAGGAGAGCATCGGCACGGCACTGTTCCAACGCGACGGCCGCTCCCTGGTGCTCACGGATACCGGCCGTCTCGTGGCCCAGTTCGCGGACGAGATCTTCACCGTGGGCCAGGAGCTCACGCAGATCCTGCGCCACGGCGCCAAGCCACGCTCCCCCAGCTCCGTCGCGGTGGGCATCGTCAATTCCATCGCCAAGCTGATCGCCTGCGAGATCGTGGCACCGGCCCTGGCGCTGGAGGAACCGGTGCGCGTGGTCACCCACGAGGACACGCTGGAGGAGTTGCTCGCCGATCTCTCCGTGCACCGCCTGGACGTGGTTCTGTCCGATCGCTCCCTGCCGAGTGACCTCGACGTGCGCGCCAAGAGCCATCCCCTCGGCCAGAGCGACGTGGCCTTCTTCGCCCGCCCTGACCTGGCCGAGCGCCTCGGGCCCGAGTTCCCGGCCTGCCTCGACGGCGCTCCGTTCCTAATGCCTGCCGTACGCAATTCCCTGCGCACGCGCCTCGAGGTGTGGTGCGCCGAGCAAGACGTGCGCCCCCTGATCGCTGCGGAGATCGATGACAGCGGCTTGTTGAAGGCCTTCGGCCAGGAGGGCATCGGCGTCTTCGTCGCCCCCGCCGTGATCGCCTCACGGGTATGCCAGAGCTACGGCGTGCAGGAGATCGGGCGCACGGGTGGCTCGCTGGTCGAGCGCTACTTCGCCATCCTGCCGGAGCGGCGCATCGCGCACCCGGCGGTGGCGGCGATCACCGAAGCCGGCCAGCGCCGCCTAGACGACATCGCCTGAGCCTGATCGCTCTCGGGGGCTGCGGCGATCGCGAATTCGCCGCGTAGCATCTCCCCCGCTGCGCCGATACACTTCCGTGCCGACGATTCTCGCCATCGCACCACCGCGCGATGGCTCGCAGGGCCCGGGGGTGCACGCATGTCGACAACGCTCGAGAACAAGCCGAGCAAGCTGCAGTCGCTGCGTGAAGCCATCGAGGCCGGTCGCCTCGAGTCCCTGCACCGCGCCCTGCTCTCCATGTCGCCCGCGGAGATCGCCAATCTCCTCGAGTCCCTGCCCGTGGCCGAGCGTCAGATCCTCTGGCGCACGATGGGTAGCGATGAGGAGGGTGAGGTGCTGGTGCACCTCGGCGATGAGGTGCGCTCGGGCCTGATCGGCATCACCGAGACGGACGAGCTGGTCGAGGCCGCCGACGCGCTGGAGCTCGACGACCTCGCCGACATCATCGGCGACCTGCCGGAAGCGGTGACCCAGCGACTGCTGCAGTCGATGGACACCCAGGACCGCGAACGTCTGCATCAGGTCCTCGCCCTGCCCGAAGACACGGCCGGCGGCCTGATGAACACGGACACGGTGACCGTGCGCGCCAACGTGACCGTCGACGTGGTCCGCCGCTACCTGCGCATGCGCGGTGACATTCCGAACGACACGGACCGCCTGTTCGTCGTCAACCGCTACGGCAACTACCTCGGCACCCTCCACGTCACGGCCCTGCTCGTGAACGATGACGAGGTGCGCGTCGGCGAGGTGATGGAGACTGGCGAGAACGCCATCAACCTGAACGCCACGGCCCAGGATGTGGCGCGCCTGTTCGCCGACCGCGACCTCGTGTCCGCCGCCGTGGTGGACGACGACGGCCGCCTGGTCGGCCGTATCACCATCGACGATGTAGTCGACGTGATCAGCGAGCAGGCCGAGCACAACATGATGAGCATGGCGGGCCTGGACGAGGACGAAGACCTCTTCGCCCCGGTCAGCGTGAGCGCCCGTCGCCGTGCCGTCTGGCTGGGCGCCAACCTCGCCACGGCCTTCCTCGCCGCCGGCGTGGTGGGCATGTTCGACGAGACCATCGGTCAGGTCGTCGCCCTCGCCGTGCTGATGCCGGTAGTGGCCAGCATGGGTGGTATCGCGGGCAGCCAGACCTTGACCTTGGTGATCCGCGCCATCGCCCTCGGGCAGATCGAGAGCAGCAACGCGCGCCTCGTGCTGCGCCAGGAGCTTGCCGTGGGCGCGCTCAACGGGGTTGGATGGGCCCTGGTGGTGGCTGCCGTCGCCGCCTTATGGTTCCGTTCGCCCGAGCTCGGCGTGGTGATCGCCGCGGCCATCCTGCTCAACTGCATCTGCGCCGCCGTCGCCGGCGTCGCGATCCCCCTGCTCCTGCGTCGCTTCGGGGTGGATCCGGCCCTGGCCGGCAGCGTCGTGCTGACGACCGTCACCGACGTCGTCGGCTTCCTCGCCTTCCTCGGCCTGGGCGCGCTGTTCCTGGTCTGAGCGACCGCCGGTTATGAGTTGATCGGCAGGCGCTTCGCCGAGTGCAGAGGCTCCGCATCGCTGCCGGCTTCCAGGAAGCGCTTCAGTGAATCGCGCTGGGCCAAGCAATCGCGGTACCCCAAGCGCATGATTTCGCGGCAGTACTGGCCATCGAAGAGCAGGAAGCTCGCCAGCGCCTCACCCCCGCCCAGGGCTCCCAACATCATCTTCGACGCACCGGGAAAACGGTGCGCGTGGCGGGCCGCGATCGCGTTGATGTCACGGCTGGGCTGGATCACGTAGGCGGGCACGCGACGGAACTGATTGGCGCGCCGCTCCCCCTCTCGCGCCTCGCCTAACATGTTGTTGAGGCGCGTGAGCTGCTCGAGGTCGTTGTAGAGCCCGTCTTCGAACACCGCATCCAGCAGGTAGCCCACCATCTCGCCGAGGGACGGTCTTGCAAGCTCCGGCACGTCGCCGAGCGACGGGTCGCGCACGGCCACCACCAGCAGGCGATCCGCCCCGAGGTGGATGGCCGGACTCAGCGGCGCCGACTCGCGCACAGCGCCGTCACCGAAGAAGTCGTTCTGCATGCGCACCGACGGGAACACGAAGGGGATCCCCACGGCCCCCATCAGGTGATCCAGACTGATGTGGCAGGGCCGCCCCTCGCGACGGGCGCGACGCCAGGGCTTCACGCTGTCCTCCGACTCGAAAAACGCCACCGTGCGACCGCAGCGAAAGCCCGCCGCCGACACAGCCACCGCGCGCAGGGCGCCCACGCCGATCGCGTGCTGGATGCGGGCCAGACGCAGGTGGGTCTCCAACAGCTGGCGCAGGGGCGTGTTGTCGAGGAGCGAGACCGGCACGTTGCGGCCGAGGCCGCCGCGGGCCAGAGACCAGCCCCAGCGCGCCAGGTTGCCCGCCGCCCCCGGCCAGTCGCAGCGGAAGACCTTGTCTACGGTAAAATGGCGCCACACCCCGCTCAGGCGGGCCACGCCGTGACGAAAATCCAGGGCCGAACAGGCCAGGGACACGGCATTGATGGCGCCGGCCGAGGTGCCGGTGATGATGGGGAAGGGACAGCGCTGCGCGTCGAGGATCTCGGCGATACCGCGCAGCACGCCCACCTGGTAGGCCCCGCGCGCACCGCCACCTGGGAGCACCAGGGCCGTGCCGCCGCCGCCCTGGGAATAGGAGGCGGCCGCCCGTAGCGTGGCGTCGGCGTGCTCTGCAGGTGGCAACTGCCCGTGACCCAATGCCGCTCCTGTTATCGTAATTTCTGCTTCGCACATACCGAGCGCGAGTGAATCACCGCACCGTCGCGCAACGAAACTTGACCGTGCAGCCGTGTTGAAACGGCCAACATCGGCCATCAGGATGCCCGCGGATGGCCCGGAAAAGGATACGACATGATGATGACCACCCTGAATCGACTGGCGCTCGGCGTCACCCTCTTCGCCCTGGCCACCGCCAGCGCCCTCGCCCTGGACGCCGGCCAACCCGCGCCCGACTTCCGCCTACAGGACCAGAACGGCGAGTGGCACGACCTGGAGAGCTTCGCCGGCCACTGGGTTGCCCTCTACTTCTACCCCAAGGACGACACGCCGGGCTGCACCACCGAGGCTTGCGCCTTCCGCGATGACATCTTCAAGTTCAAGAAGATGGGCGTGAAGATCGTGGGGGTGAGCCTGGACGACGTGGCGTCACACCAGGAGTTTGCGGAGAAGTACTCGCTGCCCTTCACCCTGCTGTCCGATCCGAAGGCGGAGATGGCGAAGGCGTACGGCGTGTTGCGCAGCCTTGGCCCCGTGAAGATGGCGAAGCGGCAGACGTTTCTGATCGACCCGGAGGGGAAGATCGCGCGGCACTATCCGCGGGTGAATCCCGACAACCACTCGGAAGAGGTGATGACGGATCTGTCGGCGTTGATGGCGGCCAACTGATACCCGCAAAAGCGCATCGGGCGGCGGCGCTGACCGCCGTCCGACTCCCCTCAGGTGGGTTGCGGTGCGGGACGGACGCCGCCCGCGCCTCGCAGAGACCGCACAGCCCCATCCAAGCCATCCAGCGTCAGGGGATACATCCGCTCCCCCATGAGCCGCGACACGATCTGCACCGACTGCGTATAACCCCACTCCTCCCGCGGCAACGGGTT
>JBCBZW010000206.1 GCA_039815145.1 Pseudomonadota bacterium | reverse complement strand
TCGGTCAGGACTTTCGCGCCTTCGGCTGGTTCGCGCGCACCAACGCGACGGGCTTGCCGGTCTTTGCCATCGCTTTTCAGTGCGTGCTCGCCTTGCTGTTCATCTTCGTGTCCTCGTTCGAGGGCATCATCCGCCTGGCGGGCTTCACGCTGGGGCTGAACTCGTTCCTCACGGTGTTGGGGGTGTTCGTGTTGCGCGTTCGTCGACCGGATCTGCCGCGTCCGTATCGGACCGCGTGGTACCCGCTGCCGCCGCTGGTGTACCTGGCGATCACGGGGTGGACGCTGGTGTATCTTGCGGTGAGCAACGTGACGGAGGCCGCCGTTGCGGCAGCGATCATCGTCTCCGGGTTGGTGTTCTACGCTGTTAGCCGCAGGCTTGGTGTCGGCGACATCGAGGGTCGAGAGAGCTCCGGCTAGGGAGCGGCAACTCGCCGCCGAGTATCACTCGCCTACGGTCACGTCGAGATAGCCCCGATCGATCGCCGTCTCCAGAGCGGTGGTGGCAGCGGCGAGCTCCTCGTAGGCCTCCCGCTTGCTCGCCAGCGCGGCGATCTGCTCGCCGCTCGGCTGCCCGTCGGCGCCTTCCGCTATCTCCAGGAGTTCCTTTAGGTAATCGAGGCGCGCCTTAGCGGCCAGGGTGATCGCCGGCTCGAGGTGCTCGATGCCCAGGGGCTGCACCTCGGGATTCATGATCTCGCGGTTGATGTCCCGCCGCGTCTTCTCGAGCTCCAGCAGGAAGCGATTGGTCTGCATGTCCGACATGGCTGTCTCCGTAGGGCAGGGCCCTTACTGCTTCGACGAGGCTAGCAGTTCCCTAGGCCGCCGCGTCGGAACGCTGCGCTCAGTTTGTGCGGCCATGAGCGACCCAATTCTCATAATTCGCGGGGGGTTAGACATACATCGGGGATGGCGCCCGCAAGCCCCTCAGGAATGCTTGAACCGTTTTCGAAGCGTGGGGTACCCAATGGGTGTGTGTTCATTCAGCCCTGTGGGAGATTCGAGAGATGCAAACCGCCGCTACCGACGCCACCGCAAAAGGCCGCTACTTCTGGGAGCTGATCTTCAGCTTTGCCAACGAAGACAACGACGATGTCGCCACCATCATCAAGCGTGAGATCGAGGTCGTCACCAAGCGCTCGATCGACTCGCGTCGCTTCGTCTCCAGCACCTTCTCGGTGAACTCAGGGTTCAGCTTCCGTAAGGAAGCCAGTGCGTCGATGGAATTCAAAGGGGTCACGGCGGGTGCCACGTCGGAGTTCTCGACCCACCTGGAGGTGGCCCACGAGATCACACGCACCTTCGAAACCCAGACGAGAATCGAGGAAGAACGCTCCGAGCGCCAGGTCTACCACATCGGCCCCGGCGACACGCTCAACCTCTACCGCCTGGTCTACTCGTTCGAGGGCTCGCTGGTGCATACCAACATCGTGGCCACCGCGCCGCGGGAGGATGTGGAGGTCGAGCTTGGCTTTGCTATCGAAGAGAGGATCCTGGGCCTCAACGAGATCCTCGATGCCCTGCAGTCCGTGCGTCCGCGCTTCGACAACAAGGGCGAGTGGTCTGACATCCGCTCGGTGATCGTGTCGGCGCGCGACAAGTCCTACGAGGAGGCCTTCCGCAGCCTGGTGGAAGTGCTCGGCGACACCTCGCCGCGACGGGACAACAAGGGTGAGTGGCGCGAGATCCGCCAAACCTGCAACGAGATCCTGCAGGCTTGGGATAGCACCAACAAGCACATGCTGTTGCGCAAGCTGCTGAACCGCTTCCTGGTCACCAAGCCCGGGCGGGACAACAAGAAGGAGTGGGCGCACATCCGTCGCGTGTCGAGCGAGATCCTGCAGGAGCTGCGTCAGGTCTTCTGAGGTCGGGAAAGAGGGCGATCCGCACCGCGGAACGGCCCAACCGCTACGCGCCCTGCGGCGGGTCCGCAGGGCGCGAACGGTCAACTCAGGTGCTTCAGCGATCGCGTATCGGTAAAGGCCCCTCAGCGGGCAAGGCGTTATGCGCTTAGCACAACCATTCGCCTAGCTTGGCGCAAACGTCAGGGTGGCTCATCAGGTCCATATGATCCATCCGATAGCCGACCCATTGCTGCTGAGGCGGGATGCCCAGTGACCGCTCCCGATCGGGATGGTGCCCGAGGGCGCTCTGCAGCGGCACCAACCCGTCTCCCACCCAGCGATCGCGCAGCGGACGTTGCTCCGCCCCTTGCACGGCAGCCATCGCGTAACAGTCCACCCCAGGCGGCAACGGCACGGGTTCCCCGGTGCTGACGATCCGCCCGTGACGCAAATCGGTAATGCCGGCACTTCGCGCCTTGCTGACGAGGCTTATCGGCGATGAGTACGGACTGAACTGCAGCACACGGTCGATGAGGTGTCCCGCCCGCTCCAGCGGTGCCCCATGGTGGGGGCTACCTAGGAACACGAGCTTGGTCAAGCGCTTCACCCAGTGCAGATCGCTGGCGAGCGCGTGGTGGCAGGCGCTGCGCGTGACGAGTCCGCCCATGCTGTGCCCCATGATCACCAGATCCTCCAGCGGCGCCCGCCATCGCTCCAGCAGCGTCTCCAGCAGGTGCGCCAGCTGCTGCCCGGTGGCGCTGATCGCCAGACCGGTGTTGTAGCGCAAGTACAGAGGGGTGAAACCGTGGTCGTCTGCCAGGGCGGCACCGTGATCGTGACCATTGTGCTGCCAGTGACCCTCGTGCAGGCAGAGGCCGTGAACGAGGATCAGTAGGCGGGTCGGTTTCGACTCGTGGAGGTGCGGCCGAAGGCTACGCTCAGGATCACGAGGATCTACCACCACGCCCCGGTGATGAAGGCTCATCGGGGTGGCGAGGCTGTTGTCCGTCGCCACCAGGTAATCCCCGAACGCACCATTCAGAAACGCTCGCTGATCGTTAGGTACCGCAGGAGTGGCTCGCTCCCCGCGTTCGGCATCTGCGACGGACAAGCCGGCATCCACGGCCTTCCGGGTGAGCCGGATGCCACCCCGTACGCAGCCGTAGACGAAACCAGTCACGCCGCGCGTACGGGCCGGTCCAGCGCCGCCCACCGGCCAGGCACCTGACTGAATCGTGGCGTGCATACGCTCGGTCACGTCGGTCAAGCCCTCGCTTGCCTCGAGGGCGAGGCGTACGGCGCCCCGCAGGGAGGGCAATCGAGGGGCGTGGTGCTCGGACATCACATCATGCTACCTGAGATGTCGGGCCTCGAATGTGGGGGTCGAAGTCGCCGGGCGCTCGCGGTTAGGCGCCTGCCCGCGAAGAAATGCCATGCGCAACGCCATCGAAAAGGGCGAATCCACGCTCGATGTAAGCCTTGAGCGGATCGTCGTCCAGCAGGAGCGCACAGCTGGCGCACCCCGTGAGCCAGGCGAAGAAGCCGAGCCAGATGTAATCCCCGTAGCCGGGCGCATCACCGTGCAGCCACTGCGCATCGGCGAGTTCTGCACGCAAAGGGCCGAGTGCTTCGCGGGCTTGCGGTAGGCGAACGTCGCGATCAGCCGAGAGGTTCTCGAGGGTGTCGCCGAAGCGAGCCTCGCGGTTCTCGCGGAAGTAGACGGCATCGGCTGAGGCCAGGCCATCGTGGATGTCCTTGATGAAGATCGGCAGGAAGTTGCGGAAGCCGACCTTGCCCAGCAGGGACTCCACGGCCTGCGCCCGTTCCAGGCCATCGCCGAGCAGCGTCGGTGCCTGTGGGTAGGCGGCGTCGAGGTGTTTCGCGATGGCCCAGCTGTCGTGGATCTCCTCGCCGTCTTCCTCCACCAACACGGGCACCGTCTTGAAGCCGCCGTTGCCGAAGCCTGGCGATATCTGCGTGAAGGGCAGGCGTTCGCTCTCGTAGGTGAGTCCCTTGTGCGCGAGCGCATACTTGGCGCGCCAGACAAACGGGCTTTCGACGTTGGCGAGTTCGTAGAGTTTGCGAGTCATCGGCGCGCTCCAGGTGTTGGTTAACGGCAATACTGATGGGGCAGTGCGGCCTGCTCGTGGCTAGCGAGAGAGCGGGCGCAAGTTTAGCAGTATGCCGGTGCCAGGAGCCTGGTGGCTGAGTCGGAGGCGACCGCTTGTGCGGCACCCTTCATTGATCGTTCAGTCGTCGCCGAGGGCTCGAAGCTGGCGAGTGGCAGCTCGCCGCTCCAGCGGAGGATCGCGCCGGCTTTTCTACCGCTGGCCCCTTCACACGTTGGCGAGTCGCGCGCGGTACACGTCTTCCAATGGCATGTGATGGGCCCAGAAGTCACGCACGGCACGCCCTTCGATGGCGTCGCCCATGAGGTCCAGGTGGGCGTGCCAGCCGGCCATGATCCCGACCATGGTTTCACCGCCCGGCACGTGTCGATGTTCCAGACGCAGGAGCACCTTTTCGCCCTGGGCCTGCAGGGTGATGGTCACGGTGCTGTCAGGTGCATCGCCTTCCGGCCAGGTGAATGCCAACCGGTGAGGCGCCTCGTAGGCGATGACCTTGCCCTCGTAGTTCACCACCTGTTCGCCGGCGTACTTCTCGGGGGCAGGCTGCTGCGAGAGGCGGCGGTGATCGAACTGGAACTCGATCGTGCTGCCCTCCTCCGTGCCTACCTGGCCGGCGCAAAACCACGTCTGCCGCAGGTCGGATTGGGTGAGGTAGTCCCAAACTCTTTCGATAGGTCCTGGCAACAGGCGTTCCACGACGAGCGTGTCGGGCGGGTCCAGACGTGTCCAGTCTTCCATGGTCAGGGGTCCTTCTGTTCGCTATCAGGGGGGTCCTGCAGCGCCGCTTCGAGGGCATCGAGGCGCGCCTCCCAGAAGCGTTGGTAGCGCGATAGCCACGCGTGCGCCGCGGCGAGGGGGGCAGGATTGAGTGAGATCAGGTGGCTACGGCCTTGGCGCTGGCGTTGCACGAGCCCGGCGCGCTCGAGGACGGCGACGTGCTTGGAGGCGCCGGCCAGGCTCATCGCGTGCGGGGCTGCGAGGGCGCTGACGGTGCGCGGGCCGCCCTCGAGCGCGACGAGCATGTCGCGCCGGGTGGCGTCGCCGAGGGCGCGGAAAGCCTCATCCATCGGAATATGCTCAACCATGCGGTTGAGTGTCCGTGCGCGGCGCTTAAAAGTCAACCAGTTGGTTGAATATCTGGCGCTAGTGGCGTCAGCTGCTGGACGAGGAGGGTGCGGCGCTCAGCCGTGCCTGGTACTCGCGGGCGCGCGCCGGCTTGCCCCAGGCTTCGTACAACGCCACGAGGTGCTGCAGCGTCGGCGTCGTGCAGCCGGGCGCGTGACAATCGGTCTCGAGCGTCGCCAGCGTGGCGCGCAACAGCACCTCCGCCTCCGTGTAGCGTCCCTGAGCGGTTCGAAGCGCCCCCAGTGGCCCCGACACCCTGGCGACCTGCAGATGACTCGCCTTGTACCGCTCCAGGCGGATGGCGTGGGCCCGTTCCAGCATCGCGGCTGCCTCCTCCAGGCGGCCTTGCTGCAGCAACGAGCGACCGTAGCCCAGGCGTGCCTGGGCCTGGGCCGGGTGATCTGCTCGCGCGTTCCCCTCCAACCAGGCAAGGGCTCGGCGATAGAGCGCATCTGCCGTCGACAACTTCCCGCGGTCGCGTATCACGTTGGCCAGGTCTATCCGATCGATGTGCACGCCGATGTGCGCCTCACCGACTGCCGCCACCCGCGTGGTCAGCGCCTCCCGAAAGCGAGCCTCGGACTGGGCGAGCTCTCCCTTCGCGTGGTGGATACCGGCGAGGTTGCGATACGCATTCGCCATGCGCCAGTGATCATCCCCCAACCTAGCGCGTTTGATCGTTAGCGATTCGGTGGCGGCGGCGAGCGCGTCGTCGTAGCGGCCGAGGTCTCGGTACACCAAGCCCAGGTTGTGCAGGACGGCCGCGATGCGCGGATGATCGTCCGGTAGTTGCGCTCGGTAGGCCGCCAGCGCCTCGCGGAAGATCGGCTCCGCCTCTCCCGGGCGGCCCTTACGCCAGAGGATCAGCGCGTAGTTGTTCATGCTCTGCGAGAGGGCTGGGTCGCCCTCGGGGTAGGCCTCGCGACGCAGGGCGAGCGCATCCGCGTAGAAGGCCTCCGCTTCGGCTAGGCGCCCCTGTTGCCGTAGCACTTCGCCGAGCCCGGTAAGTACGCCCGAGGCGGCGAGCGTGCGTTCGAGGCCGAGGGCTCCGTACTCGGCGAGGGCCTGGCGGAACAGTTTTTCGGCGTCTTCGTAGCGCCCCATGTTGCGATAGAGCTCGCCGAGGCCGCCCTCCGTGTCGGCGATCTGGGGGTGCGGGCTGTCGTAGAGCGATGTCGCCAG
>JBCBZW010000205.1 GCA_039815145.1 Pseudomonadota bacterium | reverse complement strand
GGCCCGACCACCTTGAACGTCCCCACCGGGGTGTGCCGCTTTGGCGAGCACGGCATGGCGGTGGCGGACGCCTGGAACCACCGCGTGCTGCTCTGGCATCGCGCGCCCACCGACTCGCATGTGGCACCGGACGTGGTGCTCGGCCAGGCGAACTTCGACGAAGACCTACCTAACCGCGGTGCGGACGCGCCGAGCGCGGATACGCTCTACTGGCCGTACGGCGTGGGCGCCGCCGACGGCAAACTCTTCGTCGCCGACGCCGAGAACCGTCGTGTGTTGATCTGGGACGACATCCCGACGAAGAACGGCCAGCCAGCGGATCGCGTGCTCGGCCAACGCGACTTCACCTGCCGCGACGAGAACGCCGGCAGCGACCCCTCCGCCATGAGCATGCGTTGGCCCCACGGCGTCGCGCTGTGGAAGGGACACTTGTGCGTCTCCGACGCGGGCAACAACCGCATTATGGTCTGGCGCGGGTTGCCTCAGGCGGACGGTCAGCCCTGTGACATCATCCTCGGCCAAGCCAACGCCGAGGGGGTCGACCACAACCAATCCCTCTACTGGCCCCGCGCCAACACCCTCAACATGCCCTACGACCTCACCGCCGTCGGGGACTGGTTGCTCACGGCGGACACGGCGAGCTCCCGCTTGCTCGGCTGGCATATCGACGACCTCGCCGACAACGCCGCGGCGCGGGCCCTCGCGGGGCAGGCCACCTTCCATGACAAGGGCGACAACCGCTGGCAGATGCCCACCGCCGACAGCCTGTGCTGGCCCTACGGCATCACCAGCTGCGGCGACACGGTGGTGGTGGCCGACTCGGGCAACAACCGCGTTAGCCTCTGGCGCACCGCCCTATGAACGCCATCGCGGACGCGGTCGCCTACCGCCGCGAACGCATCCGCGTGCGCGGCACCGTGCAGGGGGTGGGCTTTCGCCCGACCGTCTGGTGCCTGGCGCGCGAGATGGGGGTTCGCGGCCACGCCCGCAATGACGGTGACGGCGTATTGATCGACGCCTGGGCCGCACCTCACATACTCGATGCCTTCGTGCAACGCATCGAACGCGACGCGCCGCCCCTCGCCCGGATTCGCTCGGTGGAGCGCAGCCCCGAGACGACCGAGGACGAAGACGCCCCCGCATCCTTCACCATCGACGCCAGTGCCAGCAGTGGCAGCCGCACGGACATCGCGGCGGACGCGGCTAGCTGCCCGGCATGCGTCGCGGAGACGATGGATCCGTTCAGTCGTCGCTACCGCTACCCGTTCACCAACTGCACCCATTGCGGACCGCGCCTGAGCATCATCCGCGAGGTCCCCTACGACCGGGCCACGACCAGCATGGCCGAGTTCTCCCTGTGCGCCGACTGCGCCGAGGAGTACGCGGATCCCGCAGACCGTCGCTTCCACGCCCAACCCGTCGCCTGCCACGCCTGCGGCCCCCGCGCCCGCCTCGTGCGCACCGACGGCCACGTGGTGTGCCTGGACACGCTCACACAGCTGGACGACGTGGACGCGGCCGGCAACCTCATCCTCAAGGGCGAGATCGTCGCCATCAAGGGTATCGGCGGCTACCACCTCGCCTGCGACGCCCGTAACGAGTCGACCGTCGCCCGCCTGCGCGAGCGCAAGCGCCGCTACGACAAGCCCTTCGCCCTGATGGCCACGAACGTGGAGATGATCGAGCGCTACTGCGAGGTATCAGCCCAGGAACGCGCCGCCCTGGAAAGCCCTGAAGCGCCGATCGTAGTGCTCAAGGCCCGCGCGGACTGCGGCCTTGCCTCGGGCCTCGCCCCGGGACAGCGAACGCTGGGCTTCATGCTGCCTTACACACCGATGCACCACATGCTGCTCAAGCGCTTCAAGGCCCCCGTGGTGATGACCTCCGGCAATGTCAGCGACGAGCCCCAGTGCACGCACAACGACGAGGCGATGCGGCGCCTGAACCCCATCTGCGACTTCGCCCTGGTGCACGACCGCGACATCGAGAATCGCGTCGACGACTCGGTCACCCGCGTCGTCGACGGCGAGCTGCGCGTGCTACGCCGAGCGCGGGGTTACGCGCCTGCACCCATCGACCTCCCCCCGGGCTTCGCCTGCAACCAGAGCTTGCTGGCCATGGGCGGTGACCTCAAGAACACCTTCTGCGTGGTCGACGGCCCGCGGGCGATCCTGTCGCAGCACATGGGTGACCTGCACGAGGCCACCACCCTCGACGCGTACCAGCGCTCCCTGAAGCTCTACGAAGGGCTCTTCGAGCATGCGCCGTCGCACGTCGTGCTCGACCACCACCCCGAGTACATGTCCACCAAGACGGGCTTAGAGCGCGCGGAGCGCGAAGGGCTGGGGGTACTACGTGCGCAACACCACCATGCCCACATCGCAGCGTGCTTAGGCGAGAACGGGTGGCCCCTGGACGGTGGCCCCGTGCTCGGCGTCGCCATGGACGGCTTAGGGCTAGGCGCTGACGGCGCCCTGTGGGGCGGCGAGTTCCTGCTCGGCGATTACAGGAGCGTCGAGTGCCTCGGCAGCGTGAAGTCAGTCGCCCTGCTAGGCGGCGAGCAGGCGATGCACGAGCCGTGGCGCAACACCTATGCGCACATCGTGGCGCAGATGGGCTGGGGCGCGTTTCGCATGAACTTCAACGAGCTAGAGCTGCACGCGTACCTCGAGGGCAAGCCCCTGGCGGCGCTCAACGCCATGCTGGCGAAGGGCACGAACGCGCCGCCGGCATCCTCCTGCGGGCGGCTGTTCGACGCCGTCGCCGCGGCGATGGGCATCTGCCGCGAGCGGGTGAGCTACGAGGGGCAAGCGGCCGTCGAACTCGAAGCGCTGGTCGACGAGCATTGCCTCGCGCACGAGACCGATCAGCTGGCCTATCCCTTCACGCTCCCGCGCGAAGGAGGTACGGGCCTGCCCTACCTCGAGCCTCTGGCCATGTGGAACGCCCTGCTCGGTGATCTGATCCTGAAGACGCCGGTGCCGATCATGGCCGCGCGCTTCCACAAGGGGCTGGCGAAGGCGATCGCCCACGCGGTGCGAGTGCTCGCGACGCGCGATGAGGAGCGCGTCGTGCATCACATCGCCCTCTCAGGCGGTGTCTTCCAGAACGCCGTGCTTCTCGAGCAGGTGAGCACGCGCCTTCGAGCGCAGGGCTTCATCGTGCTCACCCATCGCCAGGTCCCCAGCAACGATGGGGGACTTTCCTTCGGCCAAGCACTGATCGGGCTGGCCCAACTGCAGCAGCAACGTCAGGGAGAGCAGTAAACGATGTGCTTGGGTATTCCGGGACAGATCGTCGAGATCAGCGATGCGCGCCGCCGCCTCGCGGTGGTGGACGTGAGTGGCGTGCGGCGCACGGTCAACATCGCCTGCGTGGTGGACGAGCAGCATCCCATCGACCGCTGCGTGGGGGATTGGGTGCTGGTGCACGTCGGGTTCGCGATGAGCCGCATCGACGAACGCGAAGCGGCCATCACCCTGCAACTGCTCACGGAACTCGGCGAGGCGCAGGAGGAGATCGCCGCCATGCAGGCGAGTGAGGCCGGCCCCGGCAAGGAGGAGGTCACGGCATGAGCGATGCCACCCTGCAAGCGCTCTACCCCTTCCTGCACGGCGAGCGCCAGGACGAGGCGCGCCAGGAAGAGGCTGCGTTGCGCTCGATCGCTGCCAAATGCCAGGACAGCCTCTCCGTGAAGGAACGCTTCTTCACCGAGAACGCCCGCGCCCTGTTGGACGCCGCACGGGCCATCGCCCGCGTCTACGCCAACGGTGGCCGCATGTTCGCCATGGGCAATGGCGGCTCCAGCTGTGACGCCGCCCACTTCGCCGTGGAATTCCAACACCCGGTGACCACCGGCCGCCCCGCCCTGCCCGCGATGAACCTCGTGATGGACGCGGCGATGATGACGGCGGTGAGCAACGACGTGGGGGTCGAACAACTCTTCGCCCGCCAACTCGAGGCGCACGCCAAGCCCGGCGATGGCCTCATCGGCTTCTCCACCAGCGGTAACTCGACCAATCTCACGGCCGCGTTCCGGCGCGCCCGGCAACTGAACCTCGTCTCCCTGGGCCTGTGCGGCGGTGACGGCGGCGACATGGCCAGCAGCGGCCTCGTCGAGCACTGCCTGGTGGTGCCGTCCAGCTCCATCCACCGCGTGCAGGAATCGCACGTGGCCGCCTACCACATCCTGTGGGACGTGGTGCACACGCTCCTCGCCGACGATCGGGGATGCCTCGCCAGCCCGGAGCACAACGCATGAAGTTCGTCGACGAATTCCGCGACCCGGACGCCGCCAAAGCCGTGCTGCGGGCGATCGACGGCCTCGCACCGCACTTCGCCGATCGCCCCGAAGGCCCGCTCCAGCTAATGGAATTCTGCGGTGGCCACACGCACACGATCTTCCGCTACGGCATCGAACCGATGCTGCCGGATTGGATAGAGCTGGTGCACGGCCCCGGTTGCCCGGTGTGCGTGCTGCCCATGGGTCGGGTGGATGACTGCGTCGCCCTGGCTGAGCGCCCGAACGTAATCTTCACCACCTTCGGCGATGCGATTCGCGTACCAGGCTCGCGCAAGAGCTTGCTGCAGGCGAAGGCCGAAGGCGCGGACGTGCGCATGGTCTACTCCCCGCTGGATGCGCTGGCGCTGGCGCGTCGCCACCCCGATCGCGAAGTGATCTTCTTCGCCCTCGGCTTCGAGACCACCATGCCGAGCACGGCGTTGACCGTGTTGCAGGCCGAGGAAGAAGGCATCGAGAACTTCTCCCTCTTCTGCAACCACATCACCACCGTGCCGACGATCAAGGCGATCCTGGATTCCCCGGACATGCGCCTCGACGGCTTCCTGGCCCCGGGCCACGTGTGCATGGTGGTGGGCGAACGTCCCTTCGATTTCGTCGCCGAGCGCTACGGCAAGCCGCTGGTGATCACCGGCTTCGAACCCCTCGACATCCTGCAGTCGATCTGGATGGCCGTGAAGCAACTGGCCGACGGGCGCTGCGCGGTGGAGAACCAGTACGCCCGCGTGGTCGCCGCCCACGGCAACCCGCCCGGCCTCGAGGCCATCACCAAGGTGTTCGAGCTGCGCGAGTTCTTCGAGTGGCGCGGCCTCGGCTCGATCGACCATTCGGGCGTCGGCGTGCGTGACGCCTACGCGCGCTACGACGCCGAGCGCAAGTTCACGGTGCCCAACCTGCGCATCGCCGACCCGAAATCCTGCCAATGCGGCGAGGTACTGAAGGGATCCATTCGGCCCTGGGAATGCAAGGTGTTCGGCACCGCCTGCACCCCGCAGACGCCCCTGGGGGCACTCATGGTCTCCTCCGAGGGGGCGTGCGCGGCTTACCACAATTTCGGTGACCTACAGGCGTTGCTGGCGCGACGTGAAACGAAAGAGGCGATCAGCTCATGAGTTCTACGATCCTCGCCAACGGCGCGGCATCCACGCGCCCCCGTCGGACGCTCCACGCGGACCGCATCACCCTCGCCCACGGCGCGGGCGGTAAGGCGATGCGCGACCTCATCGAGGACGTCTTCGTCGGCACCTTTGACAACCCGCACCTGTCCGATCTTGATGACCAGGCGCGCTTGCCCCTGAACGCGATCGCGAAGGCCGGTGACCAGCTGGCCTTCACGACAGACTCCTACGTCGTCGACCCCCTGTTCTTCCCCGGCGGCGACATCGGCGAGCTCGCGGTCACCGGCACGGTGAACGATCTCGCCGTGTCCGGCGCCAGGCCCCACTACCTCACCTGCGGGATGATCATCGAGGACGGGCTGGAGGTGGAGGTGCTACGACGCGTCGTGGCGTCCATGAAGCGCACGGCGGACGCGGCCGGCGTGGCCATCGTGACCGGCGACACCAAGGTGGTTCACCGCGGTGCGGCCGACAAGCTGTTCATCAACACTGCAGGCGTCGGCGTGATCCCGGCCGGTCGCGAGCTGCACGCTGGTGCGATCCGCCCCGGCGATGTGCTGCTGGTGAACGGCGCGGTGGCCGATCACGGCGCCGCCATCGTCGACGCCCGTGGCGAGTACGCCATGGAGAACACGATCGAGTCCGATTGCCAGCCCCTGAACGGTCTGATCGAGACGATGCTCGAGGCCTGCCCCGAACTGCGCTGTATGCGCGACGCCACCCGCGGCGGCATCGCCACGGTGGCGAACGAGTTCGCCCAGGCCAGCAACACCGCCATCCGCCTGCACGAACGGGCCCTGCCCGTGCGCGATGCGGTGCGCGGCATGTGCGAGATCCTCGGCCTCGATCCCCTCTACCTCGCCAACGAGGGCAAGGTGATGGCGATCGCACCGGCATCGCAGGCAG
>JBCBZW010000204.1 GCA_039815145.1 Pseudomonadota bacterium | reverse complement strand
TGGTAGTAGCCGGTGCGCGTGTCCTCTTCGCGGGTCCACGTGAGTTGCACGGGCGCGCCGACGGCGAGCGACAGCGTCACCGCCTCCTGCACGTAGTCGCACTTGTACTTGCGGCCGAAAGCGCCGCCCGAGGCCATCACGTGCACCACGATGTCCTGCGGCGGGCGCTCGAGGAACTTGCCGATCGCCTCCTGCACGCCCTGCGGGTCCTGGGTGGAGGCCCAGATCTCGCAGCGATCCTCGGTCACCCAGGCGGCGCTCGCCATAGGCTCCATCGGCGAGTGCGAGAGATGCCCGCCCACGTAGGTGTTGGCGTGGCGCACGACGGCGCCCTCGAGGGCGTCGTCCACTTCGCCGCGCGTGAAGGCGACCTCACCGGGTGCCTCCACGTGTTCGACCAGCATCGCCTTGTAGGCTTCCGTGTCGTAGCCGGCGTGGGGGCCGCGATCCCATTCGATATCGAGCTTGGCCACGGCCTGCTGGGCGGTCCAGGTGTTGTCGGCGACCACGGCCACCCCACCGAGCGAGCCGTAGGCGTGGGCGAAGCGGGGAATCTCGACCACCTTGCTCACACCGCGCATGCCGTCGACGGCCGAGCTATCGACGCTCTTCACCGTCGCGCCCATCACGGGCACGTGGCGGATCGCCGCGTACTTCATGCCGGGCAGCTTCACGTCAGCGCCGTAGGTGCGCGTGCCGGTGACGATGGCGTGCTGGTCGTGGCGCGGGAGCGACTTGCCGATGTAGCGGAACGCCGCCGGCGGCTTCAGCTGGGGTGCTTCGGGCACGGGCAAGGTGGCGGCGACCGCAGCCAGCTCGCCGTAGGAAAGCGTGCGACCATCGCGACGGTTGCGCACCGTGTGCAGGCGCGCGTAGCACTGGTTCGCGGGGATGTCCCACACACTGGCGGCGGCTTGCACGAGCATCTCGCGGCCGGCGGCGCCGGCCTTGCGCATGGGCTCCAGCATCAGGTTGATGCTGCGCGAACCGCCGGTGTTCTGCGGGCCGTACTTGGCCTTGTCACCATCGCCCTGGAGCACGGTCACGCGCTCCCAGTCCGCTTCCAGCTCGTCGGCCACGGCGGCTGGGAGGGCGGTGCTGATTCCCTGGCCCATCTCGCAGCGGCCGCACCACAGGGTGGTGTCCCCGTTCTCGGCGATGTGCAGCCAGGCGTTGGGCTGGAAGCCCGCGGTCGCATCGGCCGTGGTCGCCGTCGCTGCGGCACCCGCTTGCTGGTTCGCCGACAGGCCGATCGTCAAACCGCCTAGGGCGAGGCCGGACGCTTGCAGGAACTGACGACGGGTCGGCTTGCCGACAGAAAACGTTAGGTCCGCGCTCGCGTCCGACTTCGCGGCTGACGACTCCGCTGCCTCGCGCAGGCTCGCGCCCGGCAGCGCGTCGCCGAGCAGTGCTTCGAGTTCTCCTCGTGCCATCTCAGGCCTCCCGCATCTTGTCGGCGGCGCTGCGCACGGCCTTGCGGATGCGCAAGTAGGTGCCGCATCGGCAGATATTGCCGGCCATGGCCTGGTCGATCTCCTCGTCGCTGGGATCGGGGTTGCGCTCGAGGAAGTCCGCCGCGGTCATCAGCTGGCCCGCCTGGCAGTAGCCGCACTGCGGTACGCGGTGGGCGAGCCAGGCTTTCTGCAGGGGATGGCTACCGTCGGCCGACAGCCCCTCCACGGTGGTGATCTCCTTGCCCACGGCGGCGGCGATCGGCGTCTGGCAGGCGCGCGTGGCGCGGCCGTCGAGGTGCACCGTGCAGGCGCCGCACAGGCCCATGCCGCAGCCGAATTTGGTGCCAGTGAGTTCGAGCACATCGCGCAGGTACCACAGGAGCGGCATGGCGTCGTCGACCTCGATGGATCGCACCTCGCCGTTGACGGTGATGGTGGTGTCGGACATGGGGACCTCGTCCTTGGGTGTTTGGGTGAGCGGTCTAGGACTCGAGTCTAGCTCGGATCATTCGCGCGTTGCCTGTGGTGGCCGGCGAGAGGCCGGCCAGGCCTCGCCGACGACCGCTTGACCGACTCAGTCGAGACCCGGGAAGTCGTCGCTGGCGGCGAAGGCCGCGTAGCCCTCGGTCATCGCCTTGGCACACGCCCCCGGCGTCGTGCCGCCGGCGTAGAAGCCCTTGCACGGGCCTTCCATCACCTCCGGCCTGTTGGCGATGACCCACTTGCGCGCCTCGCCGTAGATGGGCTTGTCGTCGGAGCTGGTTTCCACCTTGGCGATCTTCATGCCGTCGAAGGTGAGGGTGAAGGTGTCGGTGACCTTGAAGGTCATGCCGAGGGCCATCACGGGATCGTCCTGCACCGTGATCGGACAGGCGATGACCTCCGGCGAGTCGACCACGGCGCACGGCGCGCGGCGCACGATCTTGTAGTTCCCGCCCTCGGCCCAGCCCTGGTAGTACATGAGACGCGGGCCGGAGTCGCCCGCATCCTCAAGGAATGGCGACAGCTGCTTCGGTTTGAAGGAGTAGAACGCGTCGATCATGCCCTCCGCCCGCGCCAGGCGCTTTTTCACCACCGCCTCCGCCACCGCCGAGGTCTCCGCCGAGGCCGTTGTGGAGAGCAGCACACCGGCGGCGAGCAACGCGCCCCATCCCGAGATCCATCGCATGGCCATCATTCCTCCTGAAATCGTTAGCAGAGCGCCGACGCACCCGCGGTCGGCATCTTCCTTGCTTACCCAGATGCAAGGAACGTGACAGTTGGACCGAGGAGCTCAGGTGGAAGACAGGATGGAGGGGTCGTTCGAGGCCACGCGCGCGGCGGCGGATGCGCTGCCCGAACGCTTGCAGGCGCTCGCGCAACGCAGCGAGGCCAACGCGTCGCATCAGCATTGGATCACGCGTCTGACGCCCGACCAGTCACTCGCCGCGACCCGGGAGGCCGGCGCGCTCTCGGGCCTCACCTTCGCCATCAAGGACAACATCGACCTCGCCGGCGTGCCGACGACAGCCGCCTGCCCGGCCTACGCCTACACGCCGACGCGCTCGGCGACGGTGGTCGAGCGCTTGCTGGGCGCCGGCGCCACCCCCCTCGGCAAGAGCAACCTGGACCAGTTCGCCACCGGCCTCGTGGGCACCCGCAGCCCCTACGGCGTGTGTCGCAACGCCATCGACCCGACGCGTATCTCCGGCGGCTCCAGCGCAGGCTCCGCCGTGGCCGTCGCCCTCGGGGAAGCGGACTTCGCCCTGGGCACGGACACGGCCGGCTCCGGCCGTATCCCCGCGGCCTTCCACGGCCTGGTGGGGCTGAAACCCAGTCGCGGCTTGCTGCCGACCACCGGCGTGGTGCCCGCGTGTCGATCCCTCGACTGCGTGACCACCTTCACCCGCACGGTCACGGACGCCGCCACCCTATTGGATCTGTTGAGTGGCATCGACGGTGAAGACCCCCTCGGCCGAACCTTGCCCTCACGGGTATTCCCCAACCCGCCGACCGTCGGTGTGCCGCTCACGGAGCAGCTGGCCTTCGCCAACCCGCAGTGGGGGCCCGACGCCTTCGCCAGAGCGTGCGAGCGGCTGGTGGACGTCGGCTGCACCGTCGTCCCCGTCGACATCAAACCCTTCGTAGAAGCGGGGAACTTGCTGTACGACGGCCCCTGGGTGGCCGAACGCGCCGTAGCGGTCGGGGACTTCATCGATGCGCACCCGTCAGAGATTCACCCTGTCACCGCCGCGATCATCGGCGGCGCGTCGAAGCAGGACGCGGCCGATGCCTTCCGTGGCTTCGATGCCCTGCGCGAGAAGGGCGCCGCGGCGAACGCGATCCTCGGCGAGGTCGACGCCATCATGGTGCCGACGGCCGATCGCTTCCCCACCCTCGAGGAGGTGCTAGCAAAACCGATCGCCGTCAACACGGCCCTCGGCCGCTTCACCAACTTCATGAACCTCCTCGACTACGCCGCGCTCGCCGTGCCGACACCGTCCACCCCGCTTCCCTTCGGCGTGACCCTGTTCGCCGGCGCGGGCAGCGACCACGCCCTGCTGGAACTCGCTGCGATGTTCCGCGGCGAGGCCTGGCGGGCCCCGCGTGGCTACCCCCTCGTGCTCGCCGGCGCGCACATGGACGGCCTGCCCCTCAACCACCAGATCCGCAGCCGCGGCGGGCGCCTGCTGCGCGCCTGCCAAACCGCCCCCGGCTATCGCCTCCTCGCCCTGCCGGGAGGGCCGCCGGAGCGCCCGGCGCTGATCGCCGATCCGAGCAGCGAGGCGCGCATCGAGGTGGAACTGTGGGATCTCCCCGCGGACACCATCGGTAGCTTCCTGCAGGGGATTCCCTCGCCCCTTGGCCTGGGCCAGGTGCGCCTGGATGACGGCGCAAGCTACGTCGGGTTCATCGGCGCGGCGGGCTGCGAGCAGGGTGCCCAGGACATCACGGCCCACGGGGGGTGGCGCCCTTGGTTGGCAGCCCGTGCGCGCTAGGCCGAGGGCGATGCTGTGGCACGGAACCTGCACTTTTCGACAAGCCCATGGGAGCAGTCGCGGCTCGTGAGGTTGCGGGTCCCCGCGGCCCAGCAGATCGCGCCGCGCGCGCACCCAAGCGGGGCCGGCGTAGCACCAAATGGGTGCACCCGCCCCTCGCCACGCACCAAATGCACTCAATGGAAGAGCCCATGCTAGATCGCCCTCTCCCCCTCAAGGCCCTCGCGCGAATCCTCGTCCCGCTGCTGCTTTGCCTCTCCATGGCCCCCGCTGCCCAAGCGGCGAAGGAGAAGCCGACCTTCACCCTCGCCTGGTCGATCTACGTCGGCTGGATGCCCTGGGAGTACGCCGCCGCTGAGGGCATCCTCGATCGCTGGGCCGAGCGCTACGGCATCGAGATCGACGTAGTTCAGGTGAACGACTACATCGAGTCGGTCAACCAGTACACGGCGGGCCAGTTCGACGCGGTCACCGTGACCAACATGGACATCCTCACCATCGCCTCCGCCAGCGGCGTCGACACCACGGCCGTGATCGTGGGCGACTACTCCAACGGCAACGACGGCGTGGTGGTGCGCGACTCGGAAGACCTTAAGAGCATCCGCGGCCAGCGCGTGAACCTCGTCGAACTCTCCGTCTCCCACTACCTCCTGGCGCGCGCCCTGGACTCCGTGGACATGAGCGAGCGCGATATCACCGTGGTCAACACGGCCGACGCCGACATGGTGAGCGCGTGGGTGGGCACAGCGGTGCCAGCGCTGGTCACCTGGAATCCGATGCTGGCGGAAATCACCCAGCTGCCGGAAGCCAACGCGGTGTTCGACTCGAGCCAGATCCCCGGCGAGATCCTCGACCTCACCGTGGCCAAGACGGACGTGCTCACCGAGCACCCGGAGTTCGGCTACGCCCTCGCTGGTGCCTGGTACGAGACCATCGCGTTGATGTACGACGAAGCCAAGCAGGCCGCGGTCCGCGATCACATGGCCTCCGCGGCGGGCACCAATCTCGCGAGCTTCGACCGTCAGCTCGACACCACCTTCATGTTCCAGCGCCCGGCCGATGGACTCGCCTTCGTCACCAGCCCCACGCCGAAGCAGACCATGCAGCGCGTCGCCGAGTTCTCCTTCGACAAGGGCTTGCTGGGTCCGATGGCGCCGAACGCGGGGTTCGTCGGCATCGAATTCGCCGACGGCGCCGTGTGGGGGGATGCGGGCAACGTGCAACTGCGCTTCACCGATCGGTACATGCGCCGGTCCCTGGAGGGTGCCGCAGCGGCGAGCCGCTGACCCGCTGCTCCTGGACGTCGGCCGATGACCCGTCTGATCAATCGCCGCCCGGGGCGTGGGCTGTCCATCGCCTTGGCCGTGCTGCCCTTCGTGCTGCTGCTCATCGCCTACCACACGGCGTCGAGCCTGCGCTTAGCGGAGAACCCCCAGGACCGCCTACTGCCCTCGTTCACCGCCATGGGGGAGGCGTTCCAGCGCATGGCCTTCACGCCCGACAAGCGCACGGGCGATTACCTGTTCTGGACGGACACGCTGGCGAGCTTGAAGCGGGTCGCCCTGGGCGTCGCCGCGGGCGCGAGTGCAGGCTTGATCCTCGGCGGTGCGGCCGGGTTGCTACCCCTGTTGCGGGCCGCCGTATCGCCCTTCCTCGCCGCCATCGCCATGGTGCCGCCCCTGGCCCTGCTGCCGATCCTGTTCATCGCCCTGGGGCTGGATGAGGCCTCGAAGATCACCCTCATCGCCATCGGCGTGGCGCCCTTCATCGCCCGCGACATCGAGGCTCGCATCCGCGAGCTGCCGATCGAGGAGCTGATCAAGGCGCAGACCCTCGGCGCGGGCAGTTGGCGCATCATCTGGCGCATCGTCTTGCCGCAGATGCTGCCGCGG
>JBCBZW010000203.1 GCA_039815145.1 Pseudomonadota bacterium | reverse complement strand
GGCGTCATCGGCGCGACGCCGGATTGGGTGAGCGCCGTCGATTGGGCATCGTCTTCCAGCAGCCGCGCGATGCCGAAGTCCAGGAGCTTCGGGGCGCCACCGGGCGTGACCAGGATGTTGGAGGGCTTGAGATCGCGATGGACCACGAAGTTGCGATGGGCGTAGGCCACGGCTTCGAGCACCTGCTCGAAGAGGGCGAGGCGCTCCGTCACCGTGGAGCGCTGGTGATCGCAGTAGCGGTCCAGGGGCTGGCCCTCGATCAGCTCCATCGCGAACCAGGGGGTGCTGTCCTTGGCGACGCCAGCGTCGAGCAGGCTCGCGATGCCCGGGTGCTGGAGCTTCGCCAGCACCCGTCGCTCGAGCAGGAAGCGGGCGCGACGCTCCGGTGCGGCTAGGCCACCTACGACGAGCTTTAGGGCGACGCGCTTGCCGACGTCCTCCCGTTCGGCAAGGTACACAGCGCCCATGCCGCCGCGCCCCAGTTCGCCCAGCAGTGTGTAGGGTCCGATCTGCTGACCCGCGCTGCTCGGTGCGTCCTCTTCCTCCTGGATCGGGGAAACTGCGGCGGCGAGATCCGCCAGGGATGCGTCGAGGACGGTGCTCGTTTGTGAGTCCACCCGCAGCAGGGCCGCCACCCGCTCGCGCAGCGCCTGATCCTCTCCGCAGGCGCCATCGAGGAACGCTTCGCGATCCGCCTCGGGGCAATCGAGGGCGGCCTCGAAGAGCGCGAGGGCTGGATCCGCCGAAGGATCGTCCGTGATGGTCATGGCTCGCGCTGTGGCTGCGCCATCTCCAAGGTGAGCCAGGCCCGTGCGGCGCGCCAGGCGCGTTCCACGGACGACACGGACAGTCCTAGGGTCTGCGCCGTTTCCTCGGCGGTCAGGCCACCGAAGTAGCGGTGCAACACGACGTCCGCGCGGCGGGCGTCTACTTCCCGCAAGCGCTCCAGGGCTTCGTCGAGCGCGACGAGCTGCTCCGGTCTCACGGGCGCTGCGTGGGCTTGCTCATCGAAGGTGACCACCCACGCGTCACCGCCGCGCTTCTGGGCGAGCTCCCGGCGGGCGGCGTCCACCAGGATTTGGCGCATCGCGCGGGCGGCCGCGCCGAAGAAGTGTCGGCGGCTCTCCCACTCGATGTCAGCGCTTGGCACCAGCTTGAGATAGGCCTCGTGCACGAGGGCGGTGGTGTCCAGGGTGGCGCCGGCGCGGCCGCGGCGGACGCGGCTGGCGAGGCGTGAGAGTTCGCGGTAGACGTGGGAGAAGACCACGTCCAGCACCGCTACGTCCCCTTTGCCGGCGGCGCGGAGCAACGATGTGACGTCCGCTGACGCGGGTGGCGTCTCCGAGGGCCCTTGTGGCGAGAGGTTGCTCATGAGCTACAGGCCGAGTGCAGCAGCGATGGAAGCCACCATACGAGAAAACGCGCCCGCGGAAAAACGGTGCAGCATGTCCGGCCTTGTGGAGGCGCTGAGTGCTACGCGTTTGTGGGTTTGCGGTGAAGGCTTAGTCGAACGGATTACGTATGACTACGTGGGGAGAGCCTGGCCGCAATTTCGTGAGGCCTGAGCCCGCCCCCGCGCCAATTCGTTTCCTAATGAATTCAGACACATCAGGTTTTCATCATCCAACGATCAGGAAGCCCCCGGGGTGACATCAGGACACGGGGGTGCGTGCCGGGGAGGCTCTCCGTCAGCGGTCATGGCCCCGCTCAGCACGACCCGCGATGGCCGGCTGACAGCACCACTTGGAGATAGACCCCATGTACAAGACAACTTCCCTCATCGCCGGGCTTCCCGTGCTCGCAGCGCTGGCCCTGCTCAGCACACCAGCCTTCGCCCTGGAGTATGGCGAATGGCTGATCGCCATCGAGTACGGTGGCACCAACCACGGTTTCGCCGACGGCGAGCGTTTGCAGATCGAGGGCGCGGGCATGCCTGGGGAGGCGCTGACGCAAGTCGAGGGGTTCGACGCAGAACTCGGCGGTGGTCGCTTCGTCGAAGGACAGGTGGACGGGGGAGTGAGCTTGACCTTGAGTGAAGAAATGTTCTCGCTGGAGGTTGCCGTGTCAGTGCTCACAACGTGTAACGACGCGGGTATCGGGACGTGCGCGCGGTCCCTCATCCAGGACGGCGAGCTGGAGCTGTTCTTCACCGCTCCGGAGGACGCTGAGCTTCGCTTCACTGGAAGCTGGGCGGGCGGTGATGGCGAGGGCGTCAGCCTCGTGGATTTCTTCTCCCTCGAGCTCGTGCGCCTCACCGGTAACCCCTTCAACCCACAAGAACTAATAGTGGTGAACACGAATCAGGGCGATGAGGGAATCGAGACCGGAACAATCGATGAAATAGTCCAGCTGGAGGCGGGTGAAACCTACCAGCTCAACATACGCAACCAGACGGAAAGCGGTGACGGGCCCGACCTGGGCAGCGCAGTCTTCAGCGGCACGATCGTGAGCGCCGTTGCACCGATCGAGAGCAGCGTTGAAGACGTCTCCCTGATCACCGTGCTCTGTCGCAATCTGGCCAACGGGCAGTCCGTCACTGCGGCTCTCCTGGACGACACGAGTTGGAACTGCACCGACGCCGCGCTCATCGCCGAGGCGGGTGACCGCATCCTGCAGATCGTCGTGGGCGCGGCCAGCTGTGACTCGGATACGTGCGCCGTCGGCGGCGTCACCACAGGGGTCGATGGCCTGGTTACCGTATGCCGTAACCTGAGCTCGGGCGCCTTTGGTAATGCGGCGGTGGTAGAGGGCGCATGGAGCTGCCCCCTCGACATCTCCAACGGCGATCTCACCCTGCAGATCGTGGTGGGCGACGCTCCCGACCCCGGCGCAGCACCCGGCTTCCACTGACGAACGGGTCCCCTCGACCCACGCTCGGCGACGACCGAGCGTGGGTTCTGCTTGTCGCTCGTCCTGATGCTCAGGGCAACACGGCCGCCACGTTCACCGGGAAGATGAGTTGCTCGACGGTGACCACGCCGCCGTAGAGATGCTCGAGGGGCGCGTCGGGGAAGCCGCCGTAGGCAGCGCCGTCCACGTGGTAAGCGAGCAGGTAGGCGAGGGTGGGGCTGTCCGCCGCCGTGGGGCAGTAGGACAGCTCGCGCACGAAGCGGCCGTTGCCTTGCGCGTCGGGCACGAACACGTTGGGCACACCGCCCGCCGGTAGCACGCCGGGCCCTGCGTCGCCCACGTAGAAGTGCCACAGGGTGTAGACGCCGTTTGGCACGAGGTGCTCAAAACGTACGCGCATCGATGCGGTGCCGTCGGCGCGGCAGCGGATGCGCATGCGCCCCTCACCCGCCGTCCAGTCGTCGAGGCTGATCTGCGTGTTCGGCTCGCTGCGGCTCAGGGTGTAGGGCTGGGCGTCGGCATGGCCGGACACCTGGGCACGCTCGAAGACGCTGGGGCCGGCCTGGAGGAAGGCCTCGCGCAGGGGCAGGTTCTCGCCGCTGGTGTCGAGGGTCTCGGGCGGCTGACCGAACATTACCTCCTGGAACTCCCGATCGATGTTGGTTGCCAGGAGTGCGTAGCCCGGCGTGGCGGCGGTCAACGGTAGCGGTAGGTCGCTGCTCGGGTCGTACTCGCCGAGGAAGTTGGCGCCGAAGGTGCCGAGTTCACCGCCCCAGTCCACGATGGGTTCGCCGAGAAAGCGGTTTAGGCCCGTCTCGACGATGCCGTCGATCACGCTGGTGCTGGCGCCCGTGTCAGCGGGTGCGTCGTGGCTGGCGAGGAGGGTCAGGGAGGCGCTCAATATGAGGCCGAGGGTATGCGTTCGCATCGGGGGTAACCTCTGTTTTGTTGGATGACTACGGCTCGACGTCGCGCTGGCGTCGAGGTGTAGTGGTTCCTGCGCCATCCAGTTGTTGGAGAGGTCACCGGCAGATTGGATGCCGCATCAGCGGCCGACGAGCGGATCGTAGTCGTACGTCGGGGCCGCCAGGAGAATCGCTTGGGCGAACTCCGTGTCATCGTGATTGAGGCAAGCAGCACCCCTATGATGCGTCCCTGTGATTCGGCCGTAGACACAGAGGGGTGTGGGTAGGTGCCAGAGGGACCTGAGATTCGCAGGGCTGCCGACAGGATCGCCGAGGTCCTCGTCGACCGGCCGATCGAGCAGGTGACGTTCGCTTTCCCTGCGCTGAAGCCCTACGCAAAGCGCCTGGCCGGCCAGCAGATCCTCGACCTGGAGACGCGCGGGAAGGCCCTGCTGACGCACTTCGACAACGACTACACCATCTACTCGCACAACCAGCTCTACGGGGTCTGGAAGATCGCGAAGCGCGGCAAGATGCCGAGCACCAACCGCTCGCTGCGACTGGCAATCCACACGCCCACCCATAGCGCGCTGCTGTACTCCGCATCCGACATCAGTGTCTGGCACCGCGATCAACTCAGCGCCCATCCCTTCCTGGCCACGCTCGGCCCAGACCTCCTGTCCGCGGGTCTGCGTTGGCAAGAGGTCAGTGAACGTCTCGACAGCAACGAGTTTCGGGGCCGCGCCCTATCCGCGCTGTACCTGGATCAGCGCTTCTTGGCAGGCAGTGGCAACTACCTGCGATCAGAGATCCTGTTCTGCGCCGGCCTCCACCCCAAGCGCCGGCCAAAGGACCTGACCCGCGGAGAGCGCGGCCGCCTCGCCCGCGAGACGCTGTCGGTCACTCAACGCAGTTACGAGACGGCTGGAATCACCCTGACGCCGCAGCTGGCACGCAAGCTTCAGCGATCCGTGAGGGGGTTCGAGCGGCGACGGTTCTTCGTGTTCTCGCGTGAGGGCCAAGCTTGCTATCGCTGTGGGCAGACCATCAAGCGGGAGGAGATGGGGAGCCGTCGCATCTATTGGTGTGCGGGCTGCCAACCGGCGCCATAGGCCTCCTTGACATGCCGCTGAACCGTGCCTCGGTAGTGGGCGAGCTTTCAGAGGTGCTCGCGTCAAAAGAGGCTGTTCGGGCCGGGGGATAGTGGAGCGCTTGATCATTCACTATCCTGCGTGCGTGCAGACCGTACTAAACGCGGGTGAGCCATGGCTGAGTCTAAGGCGTTCAAACACTGGTTCGACCGGGCCGCCGCCCGCGCACTGGCCGCACAGATCCAAGCGGCGGACGCAAACTTCGACAAGAAGCGCTTCGTCACTGCCGCTTCCCGCGGCCTCGATGCCTTAGAGATGATGGATCGCGTCAAGCAGTTCTCCGCCGCCCTTCGCACCCACCTCCCGCAAGACATCCCCGAAGCCCTCGACACGCTCACCCGCAGCCTGCCTCCCCCGCTACCCAACTGCGACGCGGTCACCGATGGCTGGCTGCAGTGGCCGGTCGGGCAGTTCATCGCCGACTACGCCACCGACCACTACGATGCGGCCATGCCCGCCATGTACGCCTTGACCCAACGCTTCTCATCGGAGTTCGCCGTACGCCCCTTCGTCGAGCGCTACCCGGACCAGGTATTCGCACAGTTCGCGAAGTGGACGGACGATGCGAGCCCCCACGTGCGGCGCTGGTGCTCGGAGGGTGTGCGACCCCGTCTGCCCTGGGGCGCGCGGCTCCACGCCCTGATCGAAGAGCCGAGTCCGATCTTTCCGATTCTGGAAGCGCTCAAGGACGACGACGAGCTCTACGTGCGACGGTCCGTCGCGAACACGCTCAACGACATCGCCAAGGACCATCCCGATAGGGTGCTCAGCGTGCTCGAGTCCTGGCGCGACGGTGCGACGGAGGGCCGCGACTGGGTGATCAAACACGCGGCTCGCTCGCTGGTGAAGCAGGGCGACGCCCGGGCCTTGGCGTTGTTGGGTTTCGCCAAGCCTAAGTCCCTCGATGCGCAGCTCACGGTGGCGCCGAAGCGGATACCCATTGGGGGCGTCGTGGATCTCACCCTCGAACTCACCAGCCGAAGCCGCAAGGCCCAGCCGCTGATGATCGATTTCGTCGTCCACTATCCCCTCGCTAATGGGCAGTCAGGGCCGAAGGTCTTCAAGTGGACGCAAAAGGAGATCGCCGCGGGCGGTCGCTTGACCCTCAGCAAGACGCTCCGGATCAAGCCCACCACCACCCGGGTACTGAGGCCAGGGGTGCATCCGGTGGAGCTTCAGATCAACGGCCAGCGCTTGGCGAAGGCAAGCTTCCGACTGATCGCCAGCTGAGCCCAACGCGACAGTGCCGGGCGGATTCAGTCTCTATTCAGGCGGTACCCCCTATCGTGCGCCCGGAGAGCCACAGAGCTCCTCCATCTGCCCAGCACAACACCGCCGGAGTACCGCAATGCTAAAGGCCGCGAGACTTGCCCCTGTCCTATTGATCGCCTCAGCCCTCAGCGGCTGCGTCGTCGCCATCGGTAACGATGACGGCGAGAGCGAGCAATGGCAGACCGTACAGCGCACCAACGACAGCTACATCGACAACCTCTACCTCGGGACGAGCAAGGCCCGGGTGGTCGCCGACCTCGGCCAACCCGACTTCAAGGAGGCCTTCGACCGCCACGG
>JBCBZW010000202.1 GCA_039815145.1 Pseudomonadota bacterium | reverse complement strand
TGGATGCTGAGGACAAGGTGCACGCCTACCGCCATTGGCTGGGCCTGATGCGCGGTGACCTCACGGCCACGGTGCGCAAGGGCGGCGAGACCTACGAGCGACGCCTGGCCGCGCCGCGCCACTACCGCGACGGCGAGGGCAAGGCCTTGAGCCTGTCCGGTCGCGCCCTGCTTCTCGTGCGCAACGTGGGTCATCTCATGCTGGACGATTCCGTCCTCGACGCCGATGGCGAACCCACTCCGGAGGGCCTGCTGGATGCGCTGGTCACGGCCCTGATCGGCCTCCACGACCTACGCCGAAGCGCGGGCGATCAGGCCGAGCGCAACAGCCGCGCCGGTAGCATCTACCTGGTGAAGCCGAAGATGCACGGCCCGCAGGAGGTCGCCTTCGCCAACACGCTCTTCGATCGTGTGGAGGACGTGCTCGGCCTCGCCCGCTACACGCTGAAGATGGGCATCATGGACGAGGAGCGTCGCACCTCGGCCAACCTCGCGGCCTGCCTCTACGAGGCCCGCCATCGCCTGTTCTTCATCAACACGGGCTTCTTGGATCGCACGGGCGATGAGATCCACACCTGCATGGAGGCCGGCCCCGTGGTGGGCAAGGCTGCGATGAAGCACGAGCCCTGGATCAGCGCCTACGAGGATTCCAACGTGGACGTGGGCCTCGCTTGCGGCTTGCCGGGCCGGGCCCAGATCGGCAAGGGCATGTGGGCCATGCCCGACCTCCTGGCGCAGATGCTGGAGGAGAAGATCGGTCACCTGGAGGCGGGCGCCAGCACGGCCTGGGTGCCCTCGCCGACGGCAGCGACCTTGCACACGCTGCATTACCACCGCGTCGACGCGCGGGCGCGCCAGGCGCAGCTCGCCGAGCGCCAGCCGGCGTCCCTCGAGCGCCTGCTCACCCTGCCGCTCGCCGATCCTTCGCTGTGGAGCGACGCCCAGCGCCGGCGCGAACTCGACGACAACGTGCAGAGCATCCTCGGCTACGTCGTGCGTTGGGTGCACCAGGGCATCGGTTGCTCGAAGGTGCCTGATATCGACGACGTCGGGCGCATGGAAGACCGCGCCACCCTGCGCATCGCCAGCCAGCTGCTCGCGAACTGGCTACGCCACGGCGTGCTGAGCGAGGCCGAGGTGCGCGACAGCCTCGAGCGCATGGCGGCTGTGGTGGACAGGCAGAACGCCGACGACGCCACCTACGTGCCCATGGGGCCCGACCCCGCCGAGAGCGAGGCCTTTCAGGCGGCCCGTGACCTGATTCTGGACGGGCGGGCGCAACCTAACGGCTACACCGAACCGCTCCTGCACGCCCATCGGCGCGCCTTCAAGCGGCGGGTCCGCCGCGGCTAGTCCGATGGCGCTGCCAAAGGGTGCGCGTGACGCCGATCAGGCTGATCGTGAGCCAGCAGATCTCGATCACGAAGGATGAGAGGTTGAAGGTGTTGGCGAGGGAGACGAGGATGAGCACGGCGCCCACGGCATTGAGGCTGCCGTAGGTCACCGACGTCGCGCCGAGGCGCCCGAGCTGCACCAGGGCGTAGGTGAGCAGCACGAGGACCACGCCTACGTTGCCCACCAAGTCGAACCACGTGTAGGTCACCAGCTCATCCGCCTTTCATCGCTATAATCCGAACCCAGTCCTGCCCTGCCGCCGAGGAGTCCGTACTCGCCATGTCACCCACCGACTTTACCGATCGCGGTGAGAACAGTCTCTCCGTCATCCTGCAGAGCCTCGACCCCGCCCTGCGCCACGGCGAGTACGTCTTCTGCACCTTTCCCGACGCGAGCTATGGTGACCACGCGGACATGGAACCCATCGCCTCCTGCTGGGAGCGCGAGGGCCTGACCCTCGTGGTGCCGCGCGACGCGGCCGACGCGAAGGAGATTCGCTACGCGAGCACCTACCGGGCCGTGAGCTTCGGGGTGCACTCGAGCCTCGATTCGGTGGGCCTCACGGCGGTGGTGACCCAGCGCCTGGCGGCCAAGGGCATCAGCGTGAACGTGATCGCGGGCTACTTCCACGATCACCTCTTCGTGCCCACGCAGAGCGCCGACGCCGCCCTCGCCGCGCTCCACGAGCTAAGCGCCACGGGCGCCTAGGGCGAGCTTGGCCAGGAGGCCCTGCACGCGGAAGTGCCGGTCCACGTAGGGGGCGAGGCGGGTGCGCCGTGTGCCCCGCGGTTCCTCGGTGAGCTGATCCAGGTAAATCTTCAGGGCAGCGGCGATCGCGGCCGCCTCTTCGCCGGCGATCGAGGTGCCGGCCTCGGCCTCGCGCAGCACTTGTGCCACTTCGCTGTCGCCATCGCACAGGGCGAACACCGGCACGCCGGCAGCGATGAGATTCGGTAGCTTCGAGGGGAACGCGCCCGCGCCCGTGCCCGGTGCCTGGGGCAGCACCTGCAGGGTCGAGCGCGCGTAGAGTTCGGCCAGCTGCGCCTCCGGTACCAAGGGGTGGAAGCGCAGGCGCGGGTGCCGGTCGTGCTCGATGCGCAGGGCCTCGAAGGTCGGGCCCGCGCTGAAGATGTGGCACACGAGGTCCGGGGCCGCGGCGCTCAGGTGGGCGAAGACGGAGGCGAGGAGGGCAGGCATCTGTTTCTCGCCCAGCGCCCCGGAATACACCACGTGCCGCTGCGAGGCGGGCATCTCCTGCGCCAGGGCCTGCGCCGGCGGCGGCAGCTCGCCCAGGGTCTCGAAGGGGTAGGCCACGTCGATGCGCTCGCGGGGCACGCCGTAGCGCTCGACGAGGGCCTCGCGCATCGCGCCCGACAGGGCGATGAGCCGATCGCAACGGCGCAGCACCGCGCGTTCGACACGGCCGATCAACCCGGCCACGCCACGCCGCCAGCCGCCGCCCGCGGAGGTGGCCATGATGCCGTAGAGGTCGTGCACCACGCCGATCACACGGCCTTGGCGGGCCCGCGGCAGCAGCAATAGCGGCAGGGCGAAGAGCACGGGCGGCAGCACGAGCAGGACGTGCTGCCCCTGGTGGCGTCGTGCGCGCAGCCGCCGCGCCACGTGCCAGGCGTACCAGAGCTCCAGCACCAGGCGTCGCGGCACGTTCGAGGTGGGGTAGCGCACGCGCGCACCGCCCCGTTCGATGGTCATGCCCGCCTCTTCGGCGTTGCTCTCGGTGGCCACCCAATCGGGGTAGAGGGGGTGGGAGCAGATGACGCGCACGCGGTGACCCGCTGCCACCAGGCCGCGGGCGAGGTGGGCGTTGTACCTGCCGGTGGAGATCGGTTCGGGGGCGAAGAAGGGCGATAGGAGGAGCACGTCCTCCTCGCCTGCGATGTCCGGATCGCTCATGGGCGGGACCGCCGCGTCAGTCGCGGAAGTCTGACTGGTGCTCGCAGAACCAGGCGTAGGTGCTGCGCACGCCCTCGCGCAGGGAGATTTTCGCGCGCCAGCCGAGCGTGTGCAGGCGGCTCACGTCGAGGAGCTTGCGCGGCGTGCCGTCGGGCTTGCTCGTGTCGTAGACGATATCCCCCTCAAAGCCCACCACCTCGCCCACGAGGGCGGCCAGTTCGCCGATCGAGACGTCCTCGCCCACGCCCACGTTCACCAGCTCCTCGCCGTTGTACTGCTGCATGAGGTGCACGCAGGCGTCGGCCAGGTCGTCCACGTGCAGGAACTCGCGGCGCGGCGTGCCCGTGCCCCACACGGTCACGGTCGGCTCGCCCGCTTCGCGCGCCTGGTGGAACTTGCGGATGAGCGCTGGCAGCACGTGGGAGTTGGCGAGGTTGAAGTTGTCGCCGGGGCCGTAGAGGTTGGTCGGCATCAGGGAGATGGCGTTGAAGCCGTGCTGGCGACGGTAGGCCTGGCACATCTTGATGCCTGCGATCTTGGCGATGGCGTACCACTCGTTGGTCGGCTCCAGCTCGCCGGTGAGCAGGTACTCCTCCTTCATCGGCTGCGGTGCGTACTTGGGGTAGATGCACGAGGAGCCGAGGAAGAGCAGCTTGGCGGCGCCGTGGCGGTGGGCAGCGTCGATCACGTTGTTCTGGATCACGAGATTGTCGCGTATGAAGTCGGCCGGGTAGGTGTTGTTGGCGTGGATGCCGCCCACGCGCGCCGCCGCGAGGATCACGAACTCCGGCTGTTCGCCGGCGAAGAAGAGGTCCACGGCGCGCTGGTCCGTGAGGTCTAGCTCCGCGCGGGTGCGGGTGATCAGGGCCTCGCAGCCCGCTTGCTCGAGGCGCCGAACGATGGCGCCGCCCACGAGGCCGCGGTGGCCTGCGACGAAGATGCGCGAGGTGGCGGTGGCGGGAGCCGGGGGAGTGGTGGCCATGGCGTTGGGTTACTCGCGAAAGTCGAGGGGGCGGTAGCCGTGGTGCTTGATCAGCTCGTCGCGCTCGGCGCGTTCGAGGTCTGAAGCCACCATCTCCTCCACCAGCTCGGCGAAGGAGCAGCGCGGCGCCCACCCAAGCTTTTCCTTAGCTTTGGTGGGATCGCCGAGGAGGGTCTCGACCTCCGTGGGGCGGAAGTAGCGGGGGTCGACGGCGACGATGGGTTTACCCGTCGCCGTGTCGATGCCGCGCTCGTCGAGGCCCTCGCCCTCCCAGGCGATGGTGAGCCCCAGGTGGCTGGCGGCACGCTCGACGAACTCGCGCACGGAGTATTGATGACCCGTAGCGATGACGAAGTCCTCAGCCTGCTCCTGCTGCAGCATCAGCCACTGCATCTCGACGTAATCGCGGGCGTGGCCCCAGTCGCGCTTGGCATCGAGATTCCCTAGGTGAAGCTGGTCCTGGAGGCCGAGCTTGATGCGGGCCAGGGCGCGGGTGATCTTGCGGGTGACGAAGGTCTCGCCGCGGATCGGCGACTCGTGGTTGAAGAGGATGCCGTTGCACGCATAGAGCCCGTAGGCCTCGCGGTAGTTCACGGTGATCCAATAGGCGTAGAGCTTGGCCACGGCGTAGGGCGAGCGGGGGTAGAAGGGCGTGGTCTCGGTCTGGGGGGTCTCCTGCACCTTGCCGAAGAGCTCGGAGGTGGAGGCCTGGTAGAAGCGGGTCTTCTCCGCCAGCCCTAAGATGCGGATGCCTTCGAGGATGCGCAGGGGGCCGATGGCGTCGGCATTGGCGGTGTACTCGGGCGTCTCGAAGGACACGGCCACGTGGCTCTGGGCCGCCAGGTTGTAGATCTCATCGGGCTGCACCTGCTGCATCACGCGGATGAGGTTGGTGGAGTCCGTGAGGTCGCCGTAGTGGAGGATGAAGCGGCGATCGGATTCGTGGGGGTCCTGATAGAGGTGGTCCACCCGTTCGGTGTTGAAGGACGAGGCGCGGCGTTTCACGCCGTGCACTTCGTAGCCTTTCTCCAGCAGAAACTCGGCCAGGTAGGCGCCGTCCTGTCCGGTGACGCCGGTGATCAGCGCCCGCTTGTTCGTCATCTGCCACCCGTCCCGCAAGGCCTATCAGGGCGCGTATTGTGCCGCGGCGGCCCCATCGGCACCAATGCACTGCAGCGCAGCCGTGACGCGGACTCAGCGCTGGGCGGTCGTCCGCGGGGGATGGCACATGGGGCCGGCGAGCGGAGACCCGCCTGGCCAGCCCACCGGGGGGTGGGGCAGGGCGGCCTCGGGTGTGGCGGCGACATGGCCTGCGCTGCGCGCCAGGAGCGGCGCGGAGGTGCTCGCCAGCACGGCGCTGCCCAGCATCACCATGACCCAGCCGGTGGCCGTGGCCATGGGGCCCGCCTTGCGCAGGCGTGTGGCCAGGCCCCCGGCGACGCCCACGCCGAGCATGGCGGGGAGGGTGCCGATGCCGAAGGCCAGCATGAGCACGGCGCCGCTGCTCGCCTTCGCGGTGGCGGCGGCTACGAGGAGCATCGAGTAGGACTGACCGCAGGGCAGCCAGCCCCAGAGCAGGCCGAGGCCGGCGTGGTGCGGCAAGGGCGATCCGCCCGTGCTGCTCGAGCCGGCTTCGAGTCGTTGCAGGAGGTTCGGGGCCACGCGTCGCACGAGTTCCAGGGCCGCGCGCTCCGGCCAGCTTAGCCAGCGCCAGCGCAGCATCAGGCGTAGCCCCACCAGAATCAACAGGATAGCGCTCACGGCGCGCAGTGCGAGGCCCGCCGGCATGCCGGCGGCCACCAGGTGGGTCAGCTGGTCGGCGGAGTAGCCAAGGCCGGCGCCTAGGGTGCCCGCGAGGGCGCCGGCGACGACGTAGCTGGCGATGCGGCCGGCGTTGTAGGCGATGCGCGGGGCCAAGGTGTGGCGCCAGCTAGGGCAGCCGCCGCAGCGCTCGCGCGGGGCGAGGCGGGGGCCTGCGGCGATGGCGCCGCACATCGTCAGGCAATGGCCCGCGCCTAGCAGGCCCGCCAGAATCGCCGCGACCACGCCAAACTCCATCATCCGCGACGCCCTCGGGGGGGTAGCGTCGGGCGATTCGTTCGGCGGGGCGGCGGGGACATGGCGGGAGCGCTAGGCGAGGGGTTGAGGGCAGCGTAGCAACGATCGCCGTGGCGAAGATCTGTGGAAGATACCTACGCGAATACGCT
>JBCBZW010000201.1 GCA_039815145.1 Pseudomonadota bacterium | reverse complement strand
GTTAGGGTGCGACTGCTGCAGCCGAGGCGCGCGGCACGCCGCGAGAGGGACTCGCGCACGTCAGGCAAACCGGCCACGTCTTCGCGGAAGGCGAGGTAGAGCGTGCCGTAGGGGCCCGCGGGGAGAGGATCGGGCGCCGTCAGGCCGAGGGCGATCGTGAGGAGATCGATGATCGCACGTTGCGCCGGGAGTCGATCCTCCGCCCGCCTCATCGAGGAGTGTTGCGTGATCTCCGCCAGATGGTTGGCCGCATGCAGTGCCTCGTCACTTGCCTCGCGCACACGGGACCCCACCGCCCGCGACACGGGCACCAGGGGCAAGTGGGGGGCGAGGATCAGCCAAGCGTCGTAGGTCGCGTCCGCGGCCCACTGGTGGATCTGGCCCGGTTGGATGTGCAACACCACGCCTCGGCCCATGGGGACGATCTCGCCGTCCACCGCATGCCGTCCCACGCCGCCATGGCAGACGATGATCAAATGAAAATCGAGCCGCTCCGGTTGGGTGAGGAGGGCGTGCGGTACGCGGTCGAAAAGCGCCTCACGGGCCAGGATTTCGAGCTGTGTGCCCGTCCCCGGCGGTGACCAACTCAGCTCCCGCAGTGGCGATTTCCAATCCTTATCAGGGGCTGATGGAGGGATGTTGAGGGTCATCTGTCCATTTTTGACCCTACGCTGACCCAAGTACACCTTTTCGCCCGCTTGGCCACCGTGGTCGACTAGCGGCCTGTCTTCGTACACCGCGCCAGGACCCGCCCATGAACCGCAAGCTCGACCACGCCCGCCGCCTCTACATCGAGGGCATTCGCGACGGCCACCCTGTGGAGGCGATCACCGCCTACACGGGCGATCGCTACACCCAGCACAGCACGGGCGTCGCCGACGGCCGCGAGGGCTTCATCGCCTTCTTCACCGAGTTCCTCGAGCGCAACCCCGAGCGCCATATCGAGATCCCGCGGGGTTGGAGCGATGGGCAGTACGTGTTCCTCCACGCGTACCAGAAGATGGGCGATACGCAGTGGGTGACGACCGACTTCTTCGATACGGACGCCGATGACAAGATCATCGAACACTGGGACGTGATCACCGCATTCACCGGCCCGGGGGTGACGGGGCGCACGCAGGTAGACGGACCTACGGAAACCGTTGATCACCACCTCACCGACGCGAACAAGGCGACGGTAAGGGCGCTGTTGGCGGACATGATCGCGAAGCCCGACGCGACGGCCGCTGAGCTCGCCACCTACCTGGCGCTTGATCTCAAGCAGCACAACCCGCAGCTCGCGGACGGCATCGACGCCTTCATCACCCGCCCCCTGCGCTACGAAGAGATCGTGCTCTGCGTGGGCGAGGGCAACTTCGTCGCCACCTTGTGCAAGGCGGCTCAAGGTGATCAGGCGATGTGCCAGGCCGACATCTTCCGGCTGGACGGCGGGAAGATCGTCGAGCACTGGGACAACGGCGAGCCGGTGCCCGCCGAGGACGTCAACGGCGGCAAGTTCTAGCTAGGCGCGGGCAGCCGGCGGCGTCTATGGCGTCGCATGAGGCCACGCCGAGCGCGGCAGAGGTGAGGGCAGGGGAGGCACCTCCAGCTTCGGCGGCTCCTTGAACAGGGAGATCATGCAGATCAGCACGATCGGCACCTGCGACATCACCATATGCCAAAGCGGTGTCTTAGGTAACGCCAGGGCGAGGCCCACCGCCCCGCCCGCGACCGCAATACTCACGCACAGCGGCCACAGGCGTTGACCGACGACGCGCCAGCGGGCCCGCCGATGGGTGCTGTGAAACTCGCGCGGGTCGCAGGCGAAGGTGTGGCGACAGTGCGCGACGGCCTCATCCAATCGCAGCTCCAGCACCCGGGTCCGGTCGGGCTCGCGCAACGGGGGACGTACGCCGCCCAGCCATGCCCCACTGCCTTCGGCGCGCTTCAAGGGCCGCCAGCTGGCGTCCAGCACGGCGAAGAAGTCCTGCGGCAAGGCGAGCTTGCGGGCGTCCATCGGCACCAGCGTCAGGGGGTAGACGACGCCGCCGCGCTCCCGTGTGATGCCGAGGGAGAGGTCGTCGAACACCGCGTTCGCCGAGGCGAGCGACGGCAAGGGCGAGTCATCGTCCAGCGATACCTGGTAGCTGCGGGTGAGCATGATGTCGTCGCGGCAGACGATCTGCCGTTCCGGTGGCATCGCGCGCAGATGGCCGAGCATCGTCTCGAGTTCCTTGCCCTCGACGGTCATCGTCGCCGTCGTGTTCGCGTCTTTCACCATGAGCGTACGGATCAGCCGACGGGGTCGGCCGAAGACGGGCAGTTCGAGGCGCAGGGAGGCGATCAGCGGGGGATGCGTCTCGCTGCCCTCGATCTGCGTTGGCTTGAAGGTGAGGATGCGGCGAGCCCGGTCGCTGCGGTCCAGATCCAGCGCCTCGCCCGCCCGCGTGAAGGGCGGCATCAACGCCATGATGTCGTGATGGGTCAGGGGCGGTGGCGGACGGTTCGCCGAGGGCTGATTGGTCGGCTTGGCCGGTTCGCGGCGCGGGCGTGGCGGCGCCGGGGTGGAGGGGGTCGGGACGTTAGCAGACATGGGTGTCGCCGCACGGGTTCGAGCACACCCCTCGATGATCCGGTGTCAGGGCCGGCTTGTCGAGGGGCTGACGCGCGTGCGCTAGGGCCACGTCGGCCGATACGCGAATCGATGGATGAGCGCCAGCCTAACCGGCGCCCATCCCGTCGGCGGGTGCGGGCCTAGAGCACTCGCAGGCTCAACACCCCGGGCACCGCCGACAGCGCGCTCAACAGCGACTCGGTCAGCTCCCCGTCCACGTCCATGATCGTGCAGGCGATCTGGTCACGAGATTCGTTGACCATGCGCACGATGTTGACCCGCGCCTCACCCAGGTGATGGGAGAGTTGGCCGACCATGTCCGGCTGGTTCTGATTGACTACCGCCAGTCGACGCTCGGTGCCACGGGGCAGGGAGATGCTGGGGAAGTTCACGGCGTTGCGCACGTTGCCGTGTTCGAGGTAGTCGCGCAGTTGCTGGGCCACCATCACCGCGCAGTTGCTCTCGGCTTCCGAGGTGGAGGCGCCGAGGTGCGGCAGGGCGACTACGCGCGGGTGCCCATTGAGGGCGAGCGTCGGGAAGTCGCAGACGTACGCGTACAGGCGCCCGTCGTCGAGGGCGCGCAGCGCGGCCTCGTCGTCCACGATGCCCTGGCGGGCGAAGTTGAGTACCACGGCGCCCTTCTTCATGCGCTGCAGTCGCGCGTTGTTCAGCAGGTGGCGGGTGGAGGGCAGCAAGGGGACGTGGAAGGTGATGAAGTCGGCCGCAGCGACTACCTCATCCACGCTGCCCGCTTGCTCCACCTGAGCGGAGAGCTGCCAAGCGCGTTCCACAGTGATGGTGGGATCGTGGCCGATCACGCGCATGCCGAGGGCGAGGGCGGCGTTCGCTACCTGCACGCCGATGGCGCCAAGACCGACGATGCCGAGTGTGCGCCCGGGCAACTCGAAGCCGGCGAACTGCTTCTTGCCAGCCTCCACCGCGCGGTGGAGCACGTCATCGTCGCCGTCGAGGCCGCGGGCGTAGTCCCAGGCGGGGCAGATGTTGCGACAGGCGAGCAACATGCCGGCGATCACGAGTTCCTTTACCGCATTCGCATTCGCACCGGGCGCGTTGAAGACGGGGATGCCGCGCGCCGTGAGCGCCTCCACGGGGATGTTGTTCACGCCCGCCCCAGCACGTGCTACGGCCTTTAAGGACGCGGGCAACTCCATGTCGTGCATCTTGGTGGAGCGAACGAGGATGCCGTCCGGTTGAGAGATCTCCGTGCCGATCTCGTAGCGATCCTGCGGTAACTCGGCGAGGCCCGTAGCGGCGATGTTGTTGAGCTTGAGTATCTTGTACATGGTGTTATTGAGTTTCTTAGCCGTGGCGGCGTTCAAAGTCCTGCATGTAGGCAACGAGGGCATCGACGCCGTCCTGGGGCATGGCGTTGTAGAGGCTGGCGCGCATGCCGCCGACGGAGCGATGTCCCTTGAGGGAGGACAGGCCGGCTTCTTCGGCGCCGGCGAGGAAGGCGCCGTCCAACTCGGCGTCGGGCAGGGTGAAGGGCACGTTCATCCAGGAGCGGCAGTCCGCGGCGACGGGGCTGCGGTAGAAGTCGCTGCCATCGATGGCGCCGTAGAGGGTCTGCGCTTTGCGTTCGTTGACGCGGGCCATGGTGTCGAGACCACCTTGCGCCTTGAGCCACTGGAACACGAGGCCCGCGAGGTACCAGGCGTAGGTGGGCGGCGTGTTGGCCATGGAATCGGCCTTCGCGTGGGTGGCGTAGTTCAGCATCGCCGGGGTGCTGGCACGCGCGCGATCGAGAAGATCCTCACGCACGATCACCAGCGTCAGGCCCGCCGGACCGATGTTCTTCTGAGCGCCGGCGTAGATCAGGCCGAAGCGCGAGACGTCGATGGGGCGGGAGAGGAGCGTCGAGGACATGTCCACGACCAGCGGTGCGTCGCTCACCTCAGGCACCCAATGGAATTCGACACCGCCGATGGTCTCGTTGGGCGTGTAGTGAAGGTACGCAGCGTCCTGACGCACCTGCCATTGATCGGGGGCGGGGATGCGGTCGTACTGCGTGTCCTTGCTGGAGGCGACCACTTGCACGTCGCCGTAGCGGCCAGCCTCCTTGATGGCCTTCGCTGACCAGGACCCGGTGTCCACATAGTCGGCCCGGCTGCTCGCGTCCGGCAGCAGGTTCAGGGGCACCATGGCAAACTGGGCGGTGGCGCCGCCCTGGAGGAAGAGCACCTTGTAGTGCTCGGGGATGGCGAGCAGTTCGCGCAGATCGGCCTCGGCCGCTTGGGCGATGGACAAAAAGGCCTTGCTGCGATGGCTCAGTTCCATGACGGAAGCGCCGGCGTCCTGCCATTCGAGCAGTTCGTCACGGGCGCGCTCGAGCACGGCCTGGGGCAGCGCGGCGGGACCGGCGCTGAAATTGTAGATGCGACTCATGGGGGACTCGGGGGGGGTTGGGGGGATTACCCGTTGGTGGTGGCGCCTGGGTCTTCTGCCCAGTGTCGAATGATGTCGGCCAGGGCGCGCACGCCATCGGTCAGGGCGGCGGGCCCGGGTTGCAGGATGATCGCCGATTTCACCTCGTACAGGTGGCCGCGGCGGACCGCCGGAATCTGTGCGTAACCGGGACGCTCGGCCACCCGTTCGGGGCGGAATTTCTTGCCGCACCAGGAGCCGATGATGATGTCCGGCGCGGCGTCGATGATCTCCTGATGGGCGGCGATGATACGGTCTTTTCCGAGCGGTTTCTCGGCCAAATCGATGAAAACGTTGTCAGCTCCCGCGAGCTGGATCAGGTCTGACACCCACCTGATGGCAGCGATAGGTGGCTCATCCCACTCTTCGAAGTAGACGCGGGGGCGTCGGGGCAGTTCCCGGGCCTGCATGGCGATCTCCTCCAGGCCCGTTTCCAGGTCTCGAACCAGGCCCTGGGCGCGCGCGTGGCAGCCGACCAAACCGCCGAGCACGGTGATCATGTCGAGGATTTGCTCAACGCTGCGGTGGTTGAACACGTGGACAGCGATGCCGGCGCGGATGAGGTCGGCGGCGATGTCCGCCTGCAGGTCCGAGAAGCCCAGCACCAGGTCGGGTTCCAGCGCGAGGATCTTGTCGATCTTCGCACTGGTGAAGGCGGACACCTTCGGCTTCTCCCGACGCGCTTGCGGCGGGCGCACGGTGAAGCCTGAGATGCCCACGATGCGGTCCTGCTCGCCGAGCAGATACAGGGTCTCGGTGGTCTCCTCGGTCAGGCACACGATCCGCTGCGGGTAGCGCTCGCCGGCGGTGGGCGAGGCGGGCGCGCTCATCGGGCCTAGTCGTCGGTCGCCAGCGGTCGGGCGAGGATCACTTCGATCTCCACCAGCATGCCGTCGCCGGCGAGGCCCGCCACCTGCACGGCGGAACGGGCGGGCAGGTTCGGTTGCGCTTCGGTGCCGAAGTACTGCGTGTAAGCCTCCATGAAGCCGCCGAAGTCCATGCGACCGCCCTTCTCATCGTCACCGACCAGGAACACGGTCATCTTGATCACGTCGCCGAAGCCGAGGCCGAGGGCCGTGAGCGATTGCTCCATGCGGGAGAAGACGCTCATCGCCTGGGTCTTGGTATCGCCCCAGAACGCGCGCGAACCGCGTTCAGCGCTCGGGTCGGCGGGCGCCGGGACCAGGCCGCTGTGGTGAATCAGGGTGGTGCCAGGGGGCGTCTCGACGGCCAAGGCGATGGGGAACGGGTTATCGTTGGGCAGCGGGTAGCGTTGGATGCTGGGCGCGTTGGCGCTGGCCTCCTCGTGGTGGGCGGCGTTGGCCGCGGGGAAGCTCAGGACGCAGGCAGCGATCAGTGACAGCAGAAGACAGCACCGGTGATTCACGTTGTATTCCTCCAGCGACGAGTGGTTACCCTTAGGTCTAACAGCCGGGCCACGCGCCCGGGCCGACAGCACTCAAGTGTCCTGTCCGGCTAG
>JBCBZW010000200.1 GCA_039815145.1 Pseudomonadota bacterium | reverse complement strand
CGATGACACGCAGCAGGTGCGCTTCCACGTGCGCAACACGCGCGTGAACCTGGACGTGCGCAACGACACGGCCCTAGGCGAATTCCGCACCTTCGTGGAGTTCGACTTCTTCGGCGGCGGCAACGAGTTCATCAGCAACTACGACGCGCGTATCCGTCATGCCGCGGCACAACTGGGCAACCTCTACGTGGGACAGTGGTGGTCGCAGTTCGTCGACATCCGCTCATCGCCTGAGACCGTGGACTTCGGTGGTCCCTTCTCGCAGCCCGCGGCGCGCAACCCCGGCGTTCGGTGGAACCAGTCGGTGGGGGAGCACTGGCGCTTCGGGGTGGGTATCGAGAACCCGGCTGGAGATCTCTCCGGGCCCGAGCCCCTGCTCGCCTCTGATGAGGTGCCCAACGTCACCAGCTTTGTCGAGACCACCCGCCCTTGGGGTCGCCTGCGCCTGTCCGCCCTGGGACTGCAACTCGAGTCCACCACCGACAAGGTGTTCACCGGCGGCGTTCAGCTCTCAGGCCGCGTGTACGTGCCTTGGTTCGACGCTCGCGACAACATCGTGTTCGGCGGCCAGGCGGGAGAGGGCTTCACCCATTTCTACTCGACGCTGGCGACGGTGGGTCTCGATGGCGTGGTGAGCGAGGACGGCAGCGTGAAGGCAACGGGCATCCTCGGCGGGTTCCTCGCCTATCAGCACTGGTGGTCGGAGCGCTGGCGCTCCACCTTCGAGGTGAGCGCCCTGGATCTGGACCTACCCTCCGGCGCGGATAGCGGCGCCTACACGGGCGGTGAACGGCTCTCCGCAAATCTCTTCTGGACGCCTGTCGAAAATGCCAACTTCGGCATCGAGGTAATCTACGGTCGCAACGGCGTGCTGTCAGGAGAGAACGGCTCGGCGTCGCGCCTGGCTGCCGTCGCCCGCTTCGACTTCTAGCGGGTGACGCACCACTCAGTGATGGGTGGCGCCCGCGCTCGCCGTGGTGGCCGGCACGATCTCCAGCGCCTGCATCATGCCGAAGTCCTCATGGTCGAGGATGTGACAATGGAGCACGAAGGTGCCGATGTAGCGGCGATAGTGGGTGCGCACCTTCACCGTGTACGGCGCACCGAAGATATTCGTTGGCAGGAAAATCGTGTCCTTCCACTGCCCCTTCAGGCCCGCGTACACAGACCCTGAGTCGTAGGCGCTCACGTCCACCCCCGTGTCCGGATCCACGATACTCACGATCTGCACGGGGTTGACGTGCTTGTGGAACGGGTGACCTTCCGTAAACGCCGCGAGGGTCCATTCCTCGACGTGGCCCAAGGTCAGGGTGCGATCGATGCGGCCGGCGACGTAATCGCTCGCATCGACCAAACGCGGAAGTTCGCCCGGCGTGAGCTCGAGGTTGCCCACCACGAATTCGTTCTGGGGCGCGTCCTCGACGATGAAGGTATCGAACCCCAACGTCTGTTCGCCGTCCACAGGCGCATCCAGCAGAGACGGATGCGCGACGAAGGATTCCAGGCTCATGGGGTCGCGAGACAGCTCCTCCACCACTCGCTCGCGCACTTCCCCCGGCATGTGCTGCCGCGCGGACGCTTGTAGCGATGCCTCCACGAACCCTTCGGCCGATTGCCCACCGAGGGCGTCAGACTCCCCGTCGACCATGACGAACCCGAGCAGCTGGCGCTGCTTGCGTTGCATGCGGATGTTGTCGGCGCGCGGCGCATCGTTATCGATCAGACAATAGGCGCCCGGCTCGGGGAATACCATCAGCAGGTCGTCGCGATACCCAGGATGCAAGTTACTGCGACCTTGGCGCATCACCTGGCTGCGCGTCAGCCCGTCCAGGGCGATGGAGAACTGGGTGACCTCGGGGCCGCTACAGTGCTCCGCCACAAAGCGCGCCCGGGTATTGGCGTCACCGCCCCGATACGCGCGGTCCGACTCGGCGCCCGTGTAGCGGCGTACGCTCAAGGACACCGAGCCGTTCACCCCTGCCTGGATCACGCGCCAGCGCTCGATCTGTCCCGCGCGCACGCCGGCAATCGTTGGAATGACCCGCCCGTTGATCGCCGTGTGGCGCCCGGATACTTCCCACCGACTCCTCACGTCTGGCACGCCGGTCGGCGTATCGAAGTGGTGCGCCATACCGAATTGGTTGTATCCCTCGATGCCGCCAACGTCGCCCTCCTCGCACACCCAATAGCCGTCCTGGTCCGTCTTGATCTCGATGGAGCCGTCGGCTTGGCGCGGACCGCAGGCATAGGCGATCTGCGTCAGCACCAGCAGCCGCTCACCGAACGGTGCACCGTCTCGCGTGCGCAACAGCGTGTCGATGTCTCCCGCGCGATCGACACCAGGCAGGCGCTCGCCGCGCACGATCAGTGGGCCACCCATGCCGCTGCTCACCTGCAGGGCCGTCGAGCCGTGCAGGTGCGGGTGATACCAGAAGGTGCCCGCGGGGTGATCGGAGGGGACGTTGTACTCATGGGTGAATTGCTGCCCCGGGGCCAGCGTGAGCAAGACGTTGTCCGAGTTGCCGGCGGGGCTCACCCACAGGCCATGGGTGTGCATGTTGGAGAAGTTGAAGCAATGGGGAATGTTGATGTCGCCGTGATCGACGCAGGACGGGTCCTCGGCCGGCAGCTCGTTGATCAGGGTGAAGCGGAACGTATCCCCAGGACGCAGATTGATGGCCGGTGGCACGAACGGCACGGCCGGGTCCACGCCCTCGCCCTGATAGCTGCGCAGGCGCACCTTGTCCATGCGCCCGGTGGCGGGATTGTAGATCTCGCCGTCCGTGTAGGCGATGCGCGCGGTCCACTCCACGGTGCCCGCTTCCAGTCGAGCCAAGGCGTCACGGGCGCGCAGTTGCGTCGCGGGTGAGGCGTAGCTGGCATAGGCCACGCCAGCGGCCGGCAGCGGCACCAACGGTGCAGAGCCGTGGAGCGGGTCGGCGCCGCTGCTCGAAAGTGACCAGACGATCGCGAGCAGCATGAGCGAACGGCGTATAGCTTGACGGTGTGCGTACATGGATTCTCTCGTGGCGGGCGATCGGGCACGTGACCGGTCGCATCACTCAGTCAGGACGAATATTCGGTCGAAGCTCGATGCCTGCGCGCTGCGTTCGCGGTTTGCGCTGGTGGGGTCATCGAACAGTCCGGTGGGGCGATTGCCCGCAAGATCCTCGAGCTTGGGGTCAACGCGCAGGGTGTAGGTGCCGGCCCGCCAGGTCTGCGCCGGTGAAAAGCGCCACACCTGCTCGTGCTGCGCCAGCTCGATCGCCCCGGGCACCCCTTGCTGCTGGGCATCCAGCACGCGCACGCGATAAGCGAGCGAGAGATGATCGGTGGGCCCCGACAGCACGACGGTGAGCGCTTCGCGGGTGTGCACCGGCGGTAACGCCAAGGACCAATCCGCCGGGCTCGGTGGATGGCGATCCGGCGCACCGGCGGTGAACGCTTTCTCATGTCCATCAGCCATCGAGCAACCGTTGGCGTCGCGCAGCGTCGGGTCGATGCGCAGGGTGTAGCGCCGGCCTTGCTCGAGCACAGGGCCGAAGCGTTCGTGTGCCGCCAGCCCCGTCTTCACTCGGCCGGGATCGAGCAGTACCGTGAGGCGCCGACCATCGCTCGACCATAGCCCGAAGCGCGTCTTCAGGAGAGCGCCGGGCATCACCTCGCCAGCCTCATCGCGCAGGGTCACGTGACCGCCGTCGTCGGCGCGCTCCATCGGCTGGGTGAAGTAGACGTAAAGACGCAGCAGGTTGGCCGGCAATTCCTCGGCCGTGGGGTATACCTGCGCCACGCGGGCGGGCGTCAGCGACACGTCCGCGCAGTCCGCGGCGGCGTTGCCCGGCGACGCAAGGCAAGGCGTGATGCACATCAGCATTAGCGTCCAGCGTCGCATGGAGCGCCCCTGCCAACCCTCAGCCTATCGCGTTACTTCACCGACTCAGGAAACCCCTCGTCTGTCTTGAGCAGGTTCTGGAACATCCGAGCGCCATCCTGCGCTTCGTCGTATTCGTAATCCGGGAAGTTGTACTCACTGACGAACGTGGAGACCCGCATGTACGCGCCCTTGCGAAAGGACACCAGTTCCATGTCGCCGCTGTCGAGGTCCCGGCGCAGCGTGAGCAGGTACTGGGGATCCTGGTCCGCGGCCTGCAAGATGCCACTCAAGGGTAGAGGCATCGTGGTGACGCCGTTGCTGCTACCGATCTCCACAACTTCAGATAGGCCCGGCGCTTGGGCGGCCGCGGCGAGGGCGGGCAAGGGAATCAGATCCGCATCCATCTCGCGATTGATCACCAGCACGAAGCGCTCCGCCTTGCGCTCTGCGTTGTAGGCGGTGAACGAGAGCACCTCCAACGGCGTGTTGCCGTAGCCCAACTCGCCGATGGTCTTGCCGACGACATGTTTGCCGTCTTCCAAGCTGTCCACCTCGAAGGTGACCAACGGCGTGCAGGTGTAGGCGGCAACCACCGTGGCCTTGCCGTCCACGTCCACCACCGTCATCGCGCGAATCGGCGCTCGGGTCTCTTGCTGACCGTGCGCGGTGTGGAAGATCTCCACGGAGCTGGTGCTCACACCGTCGGCGTCGAAGGGATAGGGCAGCTGACGCAGGGTGGAGGCGAATTCACCCGTGGACAGGCCTGACACGAAGAGGACTCCATCGGCGAAATCCAAATCCGTCACGGCAAAGGTGCTCGCGGGGATATCTCGCCAGAAAGTCACCCCATCATCCGCCGGCTGCTGCAGGGGCATCGACGTGCTCGGGATCTTGTCGAGGGGCAGCGGGGTCATGCTGCCGTCCGGCGACACCCGCACGATGGCGGGCGCGGGGCCCGCCTCGCCGCCGCTGATCGACAGCGACACGAAAGCATCTTTGGTCACCGGATGCACGGCCAGGTCGTTGAACCTCACATCGCGGGGGCGGACCTTGAGCGTGTCCGCGAGCGCTGTACCGAACTGCTCCAAGTTGAACGGTGCAGAATCAACGGAGTCGGCGGCGTTCATGAGGCCGCCCAACTCGTATGCGTAGATGCGTCCGCCCAGCGTGTCGGCGACGAACAGCGTGTTGGCGCCGCCGAAGGTCAAGATCGTGGTGGACTCGGGCGTGCGCTGCTCGGCAGCGTACGCATGGGTCGTGAAGGCGATGACGAGGAAGATCGCCGCCAGGGGACGGGGCGTCGCGAGGGAGGAAAGCACGGCCATACCTGCCTTGGTTGAGAACCGAAGGCAGAGACTCCCATGATGCGCCGATCTGAACCATGAGTCACACGCACACCGAAGGTGCATCCCTGCGGCACTACGCTGACTTGAACGCCCTCTCGCTTACCCAGCGGCGACGGACTCGCCGCGCCAGCGCGCGGCGGCTGTGGACTGATGCGCATTTACAGGGTCGAGATCGCGTGTGAGCCTGCGCGCATCCCCTAGTCTGCGGGTGCCCGAGCCTCGCAATCGATTTCTTTTCCCTAATTGAATCGATCGTTACCTGATCGACCACAGATGCACCAAGTTAAGCAACACAGCCTACCGCGCGTGCCACTCAAGGCCAGAGATGCTGACGAGGCGCATCGGGGAGCTACACAGCTCGAACTACTCTTCGATCTGGTGGCGGTGATCGCGATCGCCGCCGCCACCCATGAGTTCCGTCACGCGATCTCGAGCGGACACGGCGCCCACGGGCTGGTCCAGTTCCTGATGGTGTTCTTCATGATCTGGTGGCCCTGGCAGCAGTACACCTGGTTCTCGTCGAGCTTCGATAACGACGACATCGTGCAGCGCCTGTCGGTGATGGTCATGATGGTGGGCTTCATGGGGATCGCGGCGAGTGTGCCCCTGGTGTTCTCCGGCGAGGAGCATGGCTCCCTGCTCATGAGCTACGCGGTCATGCGCGTCGTCCAGGTGCTCTTGTGGCGATGGGTGGCCGCGGACAACCCAGAGCATCGCGCCACGGCCAATCGCTACAGTGCCTATCTTGGCCTCACCTTTTGCTACTGGATGGGCCTCAACGCCTGGACGCCATCGGCGCCAGACCTGTGGCAAGCGTGCGTCCTGGTGGGCTTTGCGATGGAACTCGCCGTGCCTCTGTTGGCGAATGGGACCAAGCGTACGCCTTGGCACCGCGGCCATATCGTCGAGCGCTACGGCCTGATGATGATCATCACCTTAGGGGAAGTCCTGCTCTACAGCGTGGAGGCCTTGCGCCTGGCGGTCGGGGATCCGGGGAACCTGGCCGTGCTGCCGCTGGCACTCGGCGGGTGCGTGATCGCCTTCGCGCTGTGGACGCTCTACTTCACGGGCGAAGGTCACCTCGAATCCTCTGGCTTCTGGCCAGTCTTCTGCTGGAGCTACGGCCACTTCCTCGTGTTCGTGGCGGTGGCCGGCATCGGCACGGGCCTGGGGGTGAGCATCGACGCGCTCGGTGCGCCATCGCACGGAGAAGGAGCGATACACGCTGGGCACCTCACCATCTCCGTACCGGTGGGACTCGCCGTGGCCGGCCTGTGGCTCGTGCGCGATCGCGCGCAACTGTCGGCGTCAGGCCATGGGCTGATGCTGGGCCTGGCGCTGTTGATCGCTTGGTCGGG
>JBCBZW010000199.1 GCA_039815145.1 Pseudomonadota bacterium | reverse complement strand
TCCACTTCGTAGTGGCTGAGGCGCCAGAGGATGGGCGCGATGCTGCAATCGACCAGGGAGAACTCCTCGCTCAGAAAGAACGGCCGGGCACCGAAGACCTCGGCGCTGGAGACGAGGCTCTCACGCAGCATCTTGCGCGCGGCAGTGCTGCCCTTCTTGTCACTGGCGTTCTCGATCTCATCGACCAGGCTGTACCAGTCGCGTTCGATGCGGAACAGGGCGAGCCGGAACTGAGCTCGGGCGACGGGATCTACCGGCATCAGCGGCGGATGCGGGAAGCGCTCGTCCAGGTAATCGACGATCACGCGTGCGTCGTAGAGCACCAGATCGCGATCGACCAGGGTCGGCACGCTGTTGTAGGGGTTCAGATCGATAAGATCTTCCGGTAGATCGGGCCCCACCACGTCGACGATCTCGACGTTGATGTTCTTCTCCTGCAGTACCAATCGTGCGCGATGGCTTTGCGGGTCCGTCGGCCGCGAGAAGAGTGTCATCATAAGCTCAAGTTCCCGGCGCGTCGGGGAGCTGCCCCGACGCGCTTGAGTGAAGCGACCGTCCTGATCGCCTTACGTGATGTCTTTCCAGTACTCCTTCTTCAGCGCCAAGGTGAGCACGAAGAAGCAAGCTAGAAAGGCCATGACGCCGATGCCGATACCGCCACGCTTGAGGCGCGCGGGCTCCCCCACGTAGGTGAGGAAGTTGGTGATGTCGTTCGAGGCTTCGGCGTATTCCTTGGGCGTCATCGAGCCCTCGGTGATCTGCTCGAAGTGATCGAACACCTCCCTGACATTCCCCTTGGCGTCCGTTTCCTCACGGAAGTGGGCGCGCTGGAAGCCCTGCAGTTCCCACAACACGTGCGGCATCGCCGATCCGGGCAGCAGCAGGTTGTTCACCCCCCACGGCCGCGACTCGTCAATGTAGAACGTCATGAGATAGCCGTAAATATAATCTGAACCCTTGGATCGTGCGATCAGGCTCAGATTCGGCGGCGCAACACCGAACCAGTCCTTGGACTGGTCCGCCGGCATGCTCACCTTGACCTCGTCAAAGGGCTTGTCGGTGGTGAACATGATGTCCTGCAGCTGCTCCGGGCTCATCTTCAGATCATCGGCGATGGTCTGGTAGCGAGCGTACTCCAGCGAGTGGCAGCCGAGGCAGTAGTTGGCGAAGTACTTCGCACCGCGCTGCAGGGACGGCACATCGCCGAGGTCCACGTGGGACTTCAGGCTGATGGCCGCACCCTCGGAGGCACTAGCGCCACCCCCGACCAGCAGCAGGGCGAGGGACGTCGCCGCGAGCGTACGGCGGATCATGTCAGTGCGCATGGTAGGTCACCCGTTCCGGTACAGGCTTCGTCTCATCCCGGGCCGAGAACCACGGCATCAGGATGAAGAAGCCGAAGTAGACCACCGAGAACACCCGCGCGAGCAGCGTGTAGGTGGGGGTGGGCGGCTTCAGGCCGAGGTAGCCAAGACCGATGAAGGCCACCACGAAGGCCGCGATGGCCGCCTTACCCAGCGTGCCCTTGTAGCGAATCGAGCGCACGGGGCTGCGATCGAGCCACGGCAGCAGGAACAGCATGAACACCGCTGCACCCATGGCCACGACGCCGAGGAACTTGTCCGGCACGGCGCGCAGGATCGAGTAAAACGGCGTGAAGTACCACACGGGGGCGATGTGCTCCGGCGTCTTCAGCGGGTTCGCAGGCTCGAAGTTGGCGTGCTCGAGGAACAGGCCATTCGCCTCGGGCGCAAAAAACACCACGGCAGCGAAGATCGCGGCAAACACGGTCAGGCCCACCATGTCCTTCACCGTGTAGTACGGATGGAAGGGGATGCCGTCGAGGGGCTTGCCGTTCTCGTCCTTGTGCTTCTTGATGTCCACGCCGTCGGGGTTGTTCGACCCCACCTCGTGCAGGGCGATGATGTGCAGATACACAAGGCCCACGAGCGCCAGGGGAATGGCGATCACGTGCAGGGAGAAGAAGCGGTTCAGGGTGGCGTCGGAGATGTAGTAGTCGCCGCGCAGCCACTCGGCGAGACCCTCACCGATGAACGGGATGGCACCGAAGAGCGACACGATCACCTGCGCACCCCAGTAGGACATCTGCCCCCAGGGCAGGAGGTAGCCCATGAAGGCCTCAGCCATCAGCGCCAGGTAGATCAGCATGCCGAGCAGCCAGATCAGTTCGCGCGGCTTGCGGTAGGAGCCGTAGATCATGCCGCGGAACATGTGCAGGTAGACGACGATGAAGAACGCGGACGCCCCCGTGCTGTGCAGGTAGCGGATGAACCAACCGCCCGGCACGTCACGCATGATGTACTCGACGGAGGCGAAAGCCGAGGCCGCATCCGGCTTGTAGTTCATGGTCAGGAAGATGCCGCTCAGCAGCTGGATGACGAGCACAACCAGCGCGAGCGAGCCGAAGTAGTACCAGAAGTTGAAGTTCTTCGGTGCGTAGTACTCCGACAGGTGGTTGCGCCAGACGCTCGTGATGGGAATGCGGGCGTCGACCCAATCGATGACGGCGCCTACTGGGCCGCCAACGTTGGAGCCTGAGGCGGTGGGCTGATGGGAGCTCATGCAGCAGCCTCCTGATCTTCACCGATGGTCAGAACCGAATCGCTCTCGAAGCGGTACGGGGGCACGGGCAGGTTGTCCTGAGCCGGCACGCCAGCGTAGACGCGTCCTGAGAGATCGAATTTCGAGCCATGGCAGGGGCAGAAGAAGCCGCCCGGCCAATCGTCGCCGAGGTCGGCAGGCGCCACCTCCGGTCGGAACAGGGGAGCACAGCCGAGGTGCGTGCACACGCCGACGAGCACCAGGATCTCCGGCTTGATGGAGCGGTACTTGTTGGCGGCGTACTCGGGCTGCTGGGGCTTGGTCGACTCGGGGTCTTTCAGGCGCGATTCGACCTCGTCCAAGGACTCGAGCAGCGCCGCCGGGCGCTTCACCACGTACACTGGCTTACCGCGCCATTCGACGGTCAGCATCTCGCCTTCCTCGAGGCGTGCGATGTCGACCTCCACCGGTGCGCCCAAGCCCTGGGCACGGGTACTCGGATTGAACGAGGCGATAAAGGGCACTGCGACTGCGGCCGCGCCCGCGCCTCCTGCCACGGTCGTCGCTAGCGTCAAAAACTGGCGACGGTCGAGGTTCAGGCCTCCGTTACTCATGATTGACTCACTCCCGCACTGTCCTAGCGAAGCGTAAGGACAAGTGAACTAGTTGGCCGTCGGGTGGGTACCGCGGTGGCGGCGTCGTCACCATCCCGGACTAGAGGACCGCGGGCGAGAGAGCACAGTGGCTTCTCGTTCACGATCGACGCAGCGCCTTGCCCTTCGAGCCCGACGCCTTGCGAACGCGAGCTGCGAAAAGTCCGTGGTTGGGACCGCCTGTCCCGGTGCTGAGCGGCGGGATTATACACACTGCTCAGACCGTTGGGTGCGCCCCAGACACTGATTCCTGCACCAGCTCACGGTTCCCGAGACACCTACCATCAGCAGGAGCCCGAGTCGCGATTGCCAGCGCTGATGGAATCGCTCACGCCGCGTTGCCTTTTTCGGCTGATAGGGCCGTTTGGAGTCACCGAGACCGGGAAAAACCCTAGCGTCGAAACTTGGGACTTCGATGACCCGATCAACCGGACGGGGTGCAGTAGACTGGCGCTCCTATGAGTGACACCGATCGTCGCCGCCGCTGGGCGAGCAGGCTCGCCTTCATCCCTCAGTCCGTGGTGGCCGGGCTGGCGGCAGCTTTTGTCATCGTAGCGATGCGACCGGATCTCCTAGCTCCAACCGGATCACGCATCTACGCCGCATCGGCGCCGGCCTCCTACGCCGATGCGGTCGAGCGCTCGGCGCCGGCCGTGGTCAACGTCTACACCGGCTTCGGCGACCCCGAGACGACGGCCACCTTCGACGTCGCCACCACGCCCAGCGCCAGCGGTCTCGGCTCCGGCGTGATCGTCAGCGACGAGGGCCACGTGCTGACCAATGAGCACCTCGTGCGCGGCAACGCCTCGGTGAAGGTCGCGCTGACCGACGGTCGGGTCACCACCGCCACGGTGCTCGGTAGCGATCCGGACACGGACCTGGCCCTCCTGCGGATCGACCTGCGCCCGGTGCCCGTGATCAGCCTCGGCCGCTCCTCGCGCCTGCGCACCGGCGATGTCGTCCTCGCCATCGGCAATCCCTTCGGCATCGGCCAGACCGTCACCCAAGGCATCGTCAGCGCGACGGGCCGATCTCAGCTCGGGCTGAGCCTGTTCGAGAACTTCATCCAGACCGACGCGCCCATCAACCCCGGCAACTCGGGCGGCGCCCTGGTCAACGTGGCCGGCGATCTGGTCGGCGTGAACACGGCCATGTTCGCGGCCGGGACGGGCTTCGACTCCGAGGGTATCGGCTTTGCGATTCCCATCGACCTGGCCCGCGGCGTGATGCGCGAACTGCTGGAGCACGGGCGGGTGATTCGCGGCTGGCTGGGCGTGCACGTCTCCCCTATCCAACCCGGCCAGGAGCAGGAGCTGGGCCTTGCCGCCGGACGCGGCGGCGTCTACCTATCGAGCGTGATGCCCCATGGGCCTGCATCGCGGGCCGGTCTGCGCGCGGGCGATGTGGTCCTCACCATGGACGATCGGCCGGTTCTGACTCCGCGCGAGGCCCTCGGTCACGTCGCACGCCTCTCGCCGGGCAGCCTCGTGCGCGTGCAGGTGGAGCGCCAGGGCGTACCGCTGGAGGTGCAAGCCCGGGTGAAGGAACGCCCGCGCGGTAGCTAGCTGACGCGTCGAATCCGCGCCCCCAGCTGGCCGAGCTTCTCCTCTATGCACTCGTAGCCGCGATCGATGTGGTAGATCCGATCGACCACCGTCTCGCCCTGGGCGACCAGGCCGGCCAGCACCAGGCTCGCCGACGCGCGCAGGTCCGTGGCCATCACCGGCGCCGCCTCGAGGCGCTCGACGCCTTCGATCACCGCCGTGTTGCCGCGCAGATCGATCCGCGCCCCCATCCGCTGCAGCTCCAGGGCGTGCATGAAACGATTCTCGAACACCGTCTCCTCCACCGTGGCGACGCCGTCGGCCACGCTGTTGAGGGCCATGAACTGGGCCTGCATGTCCGTGGGGAACCCCGGGTAGGGCGAGGTTCGGATGCTGACGGGCTGCGGCCGACGACCGCCCATGTCCACCTCGATCCAGTCCTCGCCGCAGGCCACCTCGGCACCGGCTTCGCGCAGCTTCTCCAGCACCGCGTCGAGATCCTCCGGTCGTGCGCGAAGCATGCGCGCCCGGCCGCCGGTGATCGCGGCGGCCAGCAGATAGGTGCCGCACTCGATGCGATCGGCCGGTACATCGAAGGCAGAAGCTGCCGGTTGGCGCAGGCGGTCGACGCCCTGGATCACGAGGCGGGCCGATCCGGCGCCTTCGATCTTGGCCCCCAAGGAGGTCAAAAACTCCGCCAGCGCCGTCACCTCGGGTTCGCGCGCCGCGTTCTCGAGCACGGTCTCCCCCTCGGCGAACACGGCCGCCATCATGAGGTTCTCCGTGCCCGTCACGGTGACGGTGTCGAAGACGATGGTGTTGCCACGCAGGCCGTTCGGGGTGCGCGCGCGAATGTAGCCGCCTTCCACGGTGACCTCGGCGCCCAGGCGACGCAGTCCCGAGACGTGCAGGTCGACGGGCCGGGCGCCGATGGCGCAGCCCCCGGGCAGGGAGACGTCCGCGCGGCCGAAGCGCGCCAACAGGGGACCGAGCACGAGGATGGACGCGCGCATGGTGCGCACCAGCTCGTAGGGCGCCTCGACGCTGTTCACGCCACTGGCGTCGACCTCCACCAACATGCGCTCGTCCACCGTGACCTGGCAGCCGAGGCGACAGAGCACGGCGACGGTGGTGGTGACGTCCCGCAGATGCGGCACGTTGCCGAGGACCACCGGCGAGTCGACGAGGAGGGTCGCGGCCAGAATCGGCAGCGCAGCGTTCTTGGAACCGGAGACACGCACCTCGCCGTCCAGGCGCACGCCTCCCTCGATGCTGAGCTTATCCAAGGCACGCCCGCCTAGGCTCGATTCGTCTGCCTACCTCAGCTGTCACGTCGCTGCTGCTCCAGCTCCTCGCGAGTGAGCGTTTTCAGCGAGAGGGCGTGGATCTCGCGCCCCATGCGCTCGCCTAGGGTGCCGTAGACGATCTGGTGGCGCTGCAGGGTGCGCTTGCCCGCGAACGCCTCAGCCACCACGAGGGCTTCGAAGTGCGCGCCGTCATCGCCCATCACGACAACCTCCTCAGCCTCCATGCCAGCCTCGATAAGTCGTTTAATTTCATCCTTGTGCATGGCCTTTCCTCCGCGGTTGGGGCGGCGCCGGAAGCGGCGTTCCGCGTTTCTGGGTGGGAATGCTAGCATTGCGCGTTTGCCGGGCTGGGCACCGCGCTGGCGCGCGCGGCGACCTTACATCCCCACGAGAGCACCGTTTGCAAGCGATCCTGATCTACTTTGCGGCCGTGATCACTGGCTTCGTCACCCTGATCTGGGGGGCGGACCGTTTCGTGCTCGGTGCCGCCGCCTTCGCTCGCAACCTCGGCGTGTCCACCATGCTGATCGGGCTCACGATCGTCGGCTTCGGCACC
>JBCBZW010000198.1 GCA_039815145.1 Pseudomonadota bacterium | reverse complement strand
CCTCCTCCCGTGGGGCCTGCCACGCTCGTCGTCGCGCCGCACTCAGGAACAAAAGTCCCGTGCGTATTCCTCAACGAACTAAATGATAGGACACTAGTAGCCCGCGCTGCCCTGGCCGTCGGTCACGATGGCGACCCCGGCGCTGCACCCCAAGCGCGTTGCGCCCGCCTCCAGCATGGCGATGGCGCGAGCGCGGTCGCGGATGCCTCCGGCGGCCTTCACGCCCATCTGCGGACCGACCGCCGCACGCATGAGCGCCACGTCCTCCACGGTGGCGCCCGCGGCGTTGAAGCCGGTGGAGGTCTTTACGAAGGCCACCTCAAGGTCGCGGCAGACTTCGCAGGCGCGGCGCTTCTGCGCGTCGTCCAGCAGAGATGTCTCCAGGATCACCTTCAGGGGCACGTCGCCACACGCCGCCTTCACCGCGGCGATGCCCTCGCTCACGGCCGCCCAGTCGCCATCGCGTGCGCTGCCAACGGACATCACCATGTCGATCTCGCCGGCTCCCGCCTCGATAGCGCAGCGCGCCTCGAAGGCCACCGCGCTCGGCAGGCTCGCGCCCAAGGGGAAGCCAACGACGCTGCAGGGGGTCACGGTGCTATCCGCCAGCCATGTGGCCACGCGCGCGACCCAGCGACTGTTCACGCACACCGACGCGAAGCCGTACTGCAGCGCCTCGCGACACACCTGATCGATCTGCTCAGCTCGGGCCTCCGGCTTGAGCAAGGTGTGCTCGATGGTGCTTGCAAGTGTTGCAGAGCTGAGTTCACTCATGGCGCCCACCGCCAGCTACGGGAAAGGGCGCTAGGCTACACTGTCGCGAACGCAATAAGAACGGCCTTCATCGTCATGGAAATTGCAGTCATCGGCTCGTGCATGGTTGACCTCATCGCCTACACGGACACGATCCCGAAGGCCGGTGAAACCCTCGTGGCCAGGGAATTCGCCATGGGCTGTGGCGGCAAGGGCGCCAACCAGGCGGTGGCAGCGGCGCAGCTCGGCAGCGACGTGCTGATGATGGCACGGCTCGGCGACGACGCCTTCGCCGACAATACGTTGCAGAACTTCGCCAAGTTCGGTGTGAATACCGACTTTGTGACCAAGGTGCCGGGCGTTTCCAGCGGCGTTGCGCCGATCTGGGTGGACGGGGACTCTCAGAACCGCATCCTGATCATCCCCGGCGCCAACCTGCATCTGCTCCCCGCAGATATCGAGGCCGCCGCCGACCGTCTGCGCCGGTGCAGCATGATCATCCTCCAGCTCGAGGTGCCGTTGAAGACGGTGTACGCAGCTATCGAGTTCGGTAACGCCAACGCTATCCCCGTCCTCCTGAACCCGGCCCCCGCGAGCACGGCGCTCTCCATGGACTATGCGTGTCGTTGCGACTACGTCGTGCCCAACGAGACGGAGTTGGAGATCCTGACGGGCATGCCGGTGGGCACTGACGCGCAGATCATCGCCGCGGCCCAGTCAATGCTGTCGCGCGGGCTGAAAAACCTGATCGTGACCCTGGGCGAGAAGGGAGCGCTCTGGTTGCGCGGCGACGAGAAGACGCTGGTGCCGGCGCCAAAGGTGGAGGCTGTGGATACCACCGGCGCCGGGGATGCGTTCATTGGTTGCTTTGCCTCGGCCCTGGCCAAGGGCAGCGCGGTGGAGGCGGCACTGGCTACAGCGGTGCGCTACGCCTCGCACAGCGTGACGGGCAAGGGGACGCAAACGTCCTATGCGCAGGCTGCGGAGTTCGCCGCCTGGTCACCGTAAGGGCCGCCAACTAACTCTTTGGTTTGCCTGAGGCTTTCGGGTAGAGGGCGTCTTCGTTGGGCGCTTCGTGGGCGGCGAGTGCGGCACGATAGTCGCGCGCGGCGCCGTCCCCCGCAGGCTTGCCAGAACGGTGCAGCCACCAGCGCGTGTTGCCGTTGCCGTCGAGCTGCTGGCTGTTGCGGAACAGCTTGGGTTTGGCGTGGGTGGGTTGAGATGGTTGATCTTCCTGGAGGGCCTTCAGATGGGCCTTCCAGCGGTTTTCCGAGCGCTCTCGCTCAGCGGCTCCCTTGCGCATACTCCCCTCTTGCCGCCGCGTGGGCGACATCGCTCCCTTGTTACGCGGCAGCCATTCTACGAACACTCACGGAGCGATCACAACGGTCGTTGCACAAGCAAAAGTCGCCAAAGGGGTAGGAGCGGCAGTTCATCTCGCGCGCAAAGCACCGAAGCGTACCGAACGCAAGTCTTGCAACATGATTGCAAGACGTTGAGATGCACTCGAATGGGGCATGCGGGCTAGTGAAAGGTCTATTCGTTTGCAGTGCCTTGTTCAACTCGTTCGTACACGGAGACCGCGCCTCGGTGCCTGCCCGGGGACGATCCCCTCACCTCTTGCGCCCAGAAGTAAACGTCGTGCTCAACCGTGGTGGGCACGGGGCGGCCGTCGACGCATGCGGGCAGGTAGCGGTAGCGACTGAGCACAGTCGATGCTTCTTTGAGGAATTTCTTGTGCGGAGGCCTCCCATCTTCCTTGGCGTCTGGGGATTCCACCAGCGATACGCTTTGCACGAGCCCTTGGCTGTCGAGCGCAAGCCGGAGCGTGAACCCCTCGGAGCGACCGGGTTTTAGCAGATGCTTAGGGTACTCGGGCGCAAGCTTGCGGATCGGGACGGCGCGGTTCCAGACAATAGCCTCGCATACTGGCTCGGAGATGCTGCCGATGTTGTCGCGCCACGTGGCTTCGGGCGCGCTGCCTAGCGCCTGCTGCTGCACCTGAATCTGCGCGCTGATTACAACTCCTAACACTAAAATTCCCAAAGGGAATTGCTCTGTCTGCCCTTCCAGCGCCTTTGCTGATGCTGCAAACCATGAGAGGGCATCCGAGAACGGGTCGTCGCCGTAATTCTCGGCGCACGTCAGCAGCCCCAGGGAGAAGGCGGCAAAACCCCGGTCGGTCCCAGTCGCATTTTCGACCTTACCCTGCAGGAAGGTCCAAGGGTCTGACTGCATGTCCAGCCAATCGCCTTGGCTGTCTTTCCAGTACTGATGTTCACAGCTCGAGAACGCCGGGATGTCTTGCTCACGTTGGAACGTGTGATCGCAGACGCTGATCAGGTGCATCATCGGGTAGTCGGACTTCGCGGAGATTTCCAAGAGCATGCGTCGTGCCTCGGCGGCCCGCTCGTTCCTGGCTTCGGAGGCTGGGCGCCGCCCGGCAATAACAGCGAAGACGTTCAAGGGTGACCTGGGTCCGGAGATCAAGACGGGATACTTGTACCCGGCTTCCTCCAAAAAAGGACTGGTCGAGTAGAGAATCGGCTTGTACGTGCGGAGCACGGGAGCGCCCAGGAGCGCGAAGGAGCACGCGGTTGCCTGACCAAGGGTCGGGATCATGCCTAGCCCAACTGCCAGGCAGATGGACCAACGCCGAATCAGTGGATTTTTGCGCTTGAGGACGAACATCTGATCAGTGTTATTGCGCCGTGCAGTGCGCGTTGAAGAGGCAACCGGCGAGGTCACCGGCTGGTGAGGGTCCAGGGTAGCAACGCTCCGTCGGATAACTCAAAACCGGTGGAATACTGATCCGCAGATCATGTGCGTCCCCATTTGCCCCGCTAGACTAGCGTGACGGCTCGAGCACCTTCGAGGATCCACTTGGCATATGGGCGGGGACAGATGAGCGACATGGACGGGGTGGGCGACAACCCGCGGGACGACGACCCCGACGAGACCTCCGACTGGTTGCGCTCGCTCGAGTCCGTCCTCGAACACGGCGGTCGCGAGCGCGCCGCCTACCTCCTGCGACGGCTCGAGTTGCACGGTCAGCACCTGGGCGTATCTTTGGCACCACAGCGCTACTCCGCTTACCGCAACTCCATCCCCTTGCAGGAGCAGCCGCCCTATCCCGGAGATCTCGCGATCGAGCAGCGACTGGTCGGCCTCATGCGTTGGAACGCCCTCTGCATGGTGGCCCGCGCCAACGCTGCCCATGGCGAACTAGGCGGCCACATCGCCACCTACGCCTCGGCCGCCGAGATCTTCGAGACGGGCTTCAACCACTTCTTCCGAGGCCCTGACGCGGAGGATGGCGGCGACCTCGTGTACTTCCAGCCGCACTCCTCACCCGGCATCTACGCTCGTGCCTTCCTCGAGGGTCGCCTCGACGAGGAGCACCTCCTGCGCTTTCGCCGGGAGACCCACGGCGGTGGGCTGTCGTCCTATCCGCACCCGATGCTGATGCCGGACTTCTGGCAGTTCCCCACCGGCTCCATGGGCATCGGCGCCATTAACGCGATCTACCAGGCACGCTTCCTGCGCTATCTCCAGGCGCGTGGCATGGCCGATACGCACGCGCGCCGAGTGTGGGGCATCTTCGGCGACGGTGAGATGGACGAACCCGAGTCCATCGCCGCCCTGTCGCTCGCCGCGCGCGAGCGCCTCGGCAACCTTACCTTCATCATCAACTGCAACCTTCAGCGTCTGGACGGCCCCGTGCGTGGCAACGGCCAGATCATCCAGGAGCTGGAGTCCCTGTTCTCGGGCGCCGGATGGCAGGTGCTCAAGGTGCTGTGGAGCAGCGATTGGGATGCCCTGTTCGCCGCCGACAAGCACAACGCCCTGCTGCGCCACTTCGCCAACACGGTGGATGGCCAATACCAGACCCTGGGCGCTAACGACGGCGAGTACAACAAGGAACACTTCTTCGCCCTCGACCCCGAACTGCAGGCGCTCGTCTCCCACATGTCCGTGGCGGAAATCAACGACCTGCGCCGAGGCGGCCATGACATGCGAAAGCTTTACGCGGCCTTCGCCAAGTCGACGGAAGATCTCGACCGCCCAACGGTTATCCTAGCCAAGACCAAGAAGGGCTTTGGCATGGGCGCGGCGGGGGAGTCGCGCATGACGGCGCACCAGCAGAAGAAGTTGAACGACACGGCGCTGCTGGAGTTTCGCGATCGCTTCGATCTGCCGCTCACGGACAAGCAGGTCGCCGAGATGGCCTTCTGGCGCCCGGCGAAGGGCAGCGCGGAGCACGAGTATCTGCAGTCCCGCCGACGGCGGCTCGGTGGGTACCTGCCGTGTCGCCGTACGCAGGCCGAGCGGGTGCCCGTGCCGCCGATCGAGTCGCACGCCGCCTTCGCCCTCCAGGCGGACGGCCACGCCATGTCGACCACGTCGGCGTGGGTGCGTCAGCTCTCGCAGATGCTGAAGGACGCCGCCCTTGGCCCGCGCATCGTGCCCATCGTGGCGGACGAGGCGCGCACCTTCGGCATGGCGCCGTTGTTTCGCCAGATTGGCATCTACTCGCCGGACGGCCAACGCTACAATCCCGAAGATGCCAAGTCGCTGCTCGTCTATCGCGAGAGCGCCAACGGACAGTTGCTCGAGGAGGGGATCACGGAGGCGGGGTCCGTATCGTCCTGGGTGGCGGCGGCCACGTCCTACAGCACCAATGGGCTAGCGATGCTGCCCGTGTACATCTTCTACTCGATCTTCGGTTTCCAGCGGATCGGCGACCTGATCTGGGCGGCGGCTGATCAACGGGCGCGCGGATTTCTGATCGGGGCCACTGCTGGGCGAACGACCTTGTCAGGTGAAGGGCTGCAGCACCAGGATGGGTCGAGCCATGTGATGGCGGCGACGGTGCCGAGCTGTCGTGCCTACGATCCGGCCTTTGCCTACGAGGTGGCGGTGCTCTTCGACCACGGCGCACGGCGCTTGTTGGAGGAGCAGGTGGATGAGTTCTACTACCTGACCGTCTCGAACGAGTCGTTCGCGCAGCCGTCCATGCCTGCGCATGTGGATCCGGCGGACATCGTGGCGGGACTGTACCGCTACCAGCGCTTTGGCGGGGATGGCGAAGCAGCGCTACGGTTGCTTGGGTCGGGGCCGATCCTAAACGAAGTGTTGCGGGCGGGCGAAGCGCTGGCGGAGGCGCTGGACTGCGTGGTTGATGTCTTCAGTTTGACGTCGGCGAGTGAGGTGGTTCGTGGGGCGAACGAGGCGGAGCGCTGGCGTAGGCTGAACCCAGCGGGGCCGGAGGTGGAGTCCCAGCTGCATAGAATGCTACCCGGCGAGGCGCCGGTGATCGCGGCGACGGACTACGTGCGCGCCGTCGTGCAGCCGCTCGCTGCCCATGTGCAGGGCAGGTTTGTGACCTTGGGTACGGATGGCTTCGGCCGCAGTGACACCCGAGCGAACCTGCGGGCCTTCTTCGAAGTGGATGATCACCATGTCTTCACTGCGGGGGTGTGGGCGCTGCTGGAAACGGGGCGCATCGATGCGCAGTCCGCCGACAAGGCGTTGCGTGCGCTGAGCCGGCGAGTGCCTGACGAGACGCCTCCTTGGCGTCGATAGAGTTTGCATTTGCGCTAGTCACCTAAGCGATTGACTGCCCGAGTGGGGGCGCTATTCTGAGCCGAAGGACTCACGGATTATGTGCAGGAGGCGCTCAATGGTTCATCGGGTCGCAACACTATTCGCAACGGCGTTCGTCTTAAGTGTGCCTTCGGTGCAGGCGCAGTCCTGCGGTGAGGTGCTCGCCAGCGATACCGCGCTCACCTGATCTGCGACGGCGCCGGGCTGACCATCGCCGCTAGCTGACTATCCTGCTTAGTCCCACCAAAGATAGAGCGAGTTAGCGCGGCGCATCTCCTTCGCGAGGGCGGCCACATCGCCGGTACCCTGGTCCACAAGGTCTG
>JBCBZW010000197.1 GCA_039815145.1 Pseudomonadota bacterium | reverse complement strand
GATTGATGTTGGTGAACGCCTCGGTCTTGTGCTCACCCTTGAAGAAGTCGACGTGGACCGTCTCGAACTCGGCGCCGATGAGGTCCAGGCCGGCGAGGACCTTTCGGCAGTTGATGGTGATGGGATCGGCGTACAGCTTCACGGTGGCCCTCCTCTTCCTACGTGTGCTGTGGAGCATCGCACGCTGGCTGCCCGCACCGCTAGAGTGCAGCACGCGGCGGTGCAGCCACGCCGCGGCTTGACTGCCGCCAGCCCGTGACGGACTGTCTTGCCTCGACCCGTCGACCCATCATCGAGCGATCCATGCAGATTCGAAGCACCGTCCTGAGCACACTCCTAGGCTGCCTCCTGGTAATGGGTGGTACGACCGCCCTCGCCGACCATCACGAGACTCAGCAGGTCACGCTCACCGAGCCCTACGACCTCGTGATTGCGGGCGGTCGCGTCATGGACCCGGAGACCGGCCTCGGCGCCGTGCGCAACATCGGCATTCGGGGGGATCGGATCGCGGAGATCAGCGAAGGCCCCCTCCAAGGGCGGATGGCCATCGACGCGCACGGGCTGGTGGTGGCCCCTGGCTTCATCGATCTCCACGCCCACGGTCAGACCAACGCGGCCAACGAATATCAGGCGCGCGATGGCGTCACCACGGCCCTGGAACTGGAGGGCGGTGCGCCCTTTCTCCGCCAGTGGCTCGCGAGCCGCGAGGGCAAGGCGTTGATCAACTACGGGGCCACGGCGTCCCACTTCATGGGCCGAGCGCTCACCATGCCCGCCTTCTCGGCGCCCATCAGGCGCTACGAGCAACAGCTTGCCGCCGCCGGGGCTGATGAGGAACCCGTCGCCGATCTCTTCGAATCGGCCGGGGCCAGCGCGTACGAGGCCGTCGCCGACGGCGCTTTTGTCAAGCTCGACGCCGCGCTGGTGAAGGAGTTGGAAGCCGGGGCGCTCGGGATCGGATTGCTGGTGGGTTATCAACCCGGGGCGAGTTGGCAGGAGATCCTGCATCTGTTCGAGTTCGCAGCGGCTCACGACACGCCCATCTACGTGCACGTACGCGACCCCGGCGTGCGCGGTATACAGGAGATGATCGCCAACGCGGCGGCGACCGGTGCCACCGCCCACGTGGTCCACGTGAACAGCATGGCCCTCGGCGACATCGAGCACGCCCTGGATCTGATCGAAGGCGCTCAGACCCGCGGCATCGACGTCACCACGGAGATGTATCCCTACACCGCGGCATCGACCTACCTGGAGAGCTCCCTGTTCGACGGGGACTGGCAAGGTCGCCTAAGCATCGGCTTCGGCGATCTGCAGTGGCAGGACACCGGCGAGCGCCTCACGGCGGACACCTTCGCGCGCTATCGCGAACAGGGCGGTGTGGTCATCATCCACATGATGAAGGAGCGTTGGATCGAAGCCGGCATCGCACGCCCGTCCACGATCATCGCCTCCGACGGCATGCCCTACGCGCCGGGCGCCCACCCGCGCTCCGCCGGCACCTTCTCGCGCGTGTTGGGGCGCTACGTGCGCGAGCGCGGCTCGCTAGACCTGATGAGCGCCCTCGCCAAGATGACCTTGCTGCCAGCGCAACGCCTGGAGCGCATGGCCCCGGCGGCACGGGGGAAGGGGCGCTTGCAGGTGGGGGCCGATGCAGACATCACCGTCTTCGACCCTGCCACGGTGATCGACACGGCGACCTTCGAGGGAGGGTTGTCGTTCTCACAAGGTATAGAGCACGTGATCGTCAACGGGGTGCCAGTGGTGTCCTCGGGGGAGAGCGTACAGGGTGTCATGCCTGGGAGGCCCCTGCTGGGACGCCTTCGGCGATAGGCAGCGGACGTTGCGGAGGAAGCGATTCGCGGGGTTGACATAGGAATCGCCAAGATCGATCACGAGTGTTGCCGAGACGGGATTCCACGGGGCTGCGCAGGCCTGCTCCGATTTGGGTTAGCCTAAGGGTATCGTGCCACCTCTCCCGCTCGGATCGATCCATGCACTCCCCAACGGACCAACGCCCCACTTCCCCCAGCACGGCTCGCGTGCTCGCGCTCCTCGGCCTGCTCGCCACCACGAGCCTCGCCGTCGCCCAGTCCCCAGAAGCGATCCGCTTCGCCCAGGACGCGGAGTTCTCCGACGTCGCGCTCTCTCCCAACGGGGACGTTATCGCGTACACCCGCCGGATTGAGGACAAGCGCGTGGTGGGCATCCTGTCGCTGGCGGAGGGGAAACCTAAGTACTTCGACACCACCAGCGACAAGCTCTGGGGCTACCGCTTCTACGACGACGATCACCTGGTGCTCTTCAAGTCGATGACGACCAGCTTTTCCGGGTACCGGGGTGAGTACGAGTTCCGCGCAGCCATCTCGACCAACTGGCGCACGGCGAAGACCACCCAACTCCTGCGAACCACCCGAGGGCTGCTCTACCCCCAACTGAACCTCTCGACGATCCACAGCACGGGCGCGAAGGGCTCCACCGTGCTGATGTCCGCCTACGCGGGCGCCAACCAGGACAGCGCGCCCTACGATCTATTCCGCATCGACCTGGACTCGAACCGCTCGACGCGCCTGGCCAAGGGCACCCACGACACGATCGATTGGTTCGTGGACCGTTCGGAGGAACCCTACGCGCGCGAGCGCTTCTCCGACCGCAAAAACCTGCACACGATCGAAGCGCGCCGGGGCAAGCGCTGGGAGACCATCTTCGAGGAGGAGACGGAGATCCGGCGCGTCGGGGTCGTCGCCCTCAGCCCTGACCGCAAGGCGCTGGTCATCGTCGACGAGGACGAGTCCGGCCTGTCGGACGCCGTCTACCACCTGTCCCTCGCCGACGGCAGCCGATCAAAGCCGTTGTTCGGCCGCGACGATGCGCAAATCGCGAGCGTGCTCCAACGCGATGGCGTCGCCTACGGTGTTCGCTACACCGGCCTGCGCCCGAGCTACGCGTTCTACGACGAGGCCATGACCCAGGACATCGCCCGTCTCCTCGTCACCTACCCTGACAGCTCCGTGCGGATCCTCGACATCAGCGACGATGCGAACAAGGTGCTCGTACGCATCGAGGGCAACGACACGCCGGGCATGTTCACCCTCTTCGATCGCACCACATCGAGCCTGAAGGTCGTCACCTACGCGCGCCCCGATATGCAAGCGGATGAGATCGGCAAGATCGCCACCCTCACCGTGACCGCCCGCGATGGCCTCAGCATCCCCGTGATTGCGACGTACCCGGCAGGCATCGCCCCGGGCTCTGCGGAAGCGACCGCCCTGCCGACAATCATGCTGCCCCACGGCGGACCCACCGCCCACGATCAGGTGGGCTTCGATGAGACCGCGCAGTTCTTCGCCCACAAGGGCTATCTCGTGCTGCAGCCGAACTTCCGCGGTTCCACCGGCTTCGGCAACGCCCACCTGCTCGCGGGCTACGGCCGCTGGGGGCGGGAGATGCAGGACGATGTCACCGACACGCTCGAGCACTTCGTCGACACGGGCGTGACTGACCCCGATCGCGTGTGCATCGCTGGCTACAGCTACGGCGGCTATTCGGCGCTGGCCGGCGGCGCCTTCACGCCGGAACTGTACCGCTGCATCATCGCCATCGCGGGCGTCGCCGATCTGCCGCGCATGCTGAGCGCTGAAGCCCGCCAGTACGGGCGCAATCACTGGGTCGTTGCCTACTGGAACGAGGTCATCGGCGATAGCAAGGCGGAGAAGGAGAAGCTGAAGGAGATCTCGCCCGCCAACTACGCCGAGCGCTTCCAGGCACCGGTGCGCCTCATCCACGGCGATGACGACACGATCGTGCCCCTGGCCCAGAGCCAGCTCATGCGCCGGCGCCTGGATAAGGCCGGCAAATCGGTGGAGTTCGTCCGCCTGAAGGGCGAAGACCACTGGCTTCGCAGCTCACCGACGACGCGGGTGCAGTCCTTCCAGGCCATGGGGGAGTTCGTGGATCGCTACCTCAAAGAGGGCTCATGAGGCGAGGGCCGCTGGGGTGCCTCGCCTCGATCTCGCCGCGTGCGTGACCGGTCGCAGCGTCATCGTCGTCGCTAGCTGAATCCGGCGCCCTCACGACGATACGCCTCACGGGGCAGCGCAAATACATCGAGCACCTTCGCCCCCTGCGGCCCTGCGATGAAGCCGTGCGCCACCCCAGGGGGCGTGCGCCAGAAATCACCCGCCCCGACCGGCACTTCGACGCCGTCCTGCACGCGCACGCCCTCCCCCTCCAGCAGCACGCCCCACTGCTCCTCGGCGTGTTCGTGCACCGAGCCTCGCGCGCCGGGGGCGAAGCTGACCACCGAGAACATGGCCTGCTCGCCGACGAAGAGCTGCGTATCGATGCCGGGGGCGAGCTGGCGATGCGTGCCCGCCTCGGCGTCGGCGAAGTTGAAGAAGAAGTCGCTCACATTCAAATCTGTACTCCGAGCAAGGAATGGGCCTAACCGCTCGCGACCGATCACCTGCAGGCTCCGGCAGCCCGCACTACGCGCCGACGATCGTGTTCACCAGCATCTCGATCAGCGCCGCCCCGGCCCAGGTCAGAGGCACGATCACGGCGTAGGCGAGGAAACGGGTCACCGCGCCGATGTCGAAGGGCCAGACGGGCAAGCGCACCACCTCGCGACGAAGGGCCAGGGCACTCGCAAGAGCACCACCGTCGGCGGCCGACGCCTGGCGGGCCGAGTCGATGGCCGCCTGCGCCTCGGCCAAAGCCTCCTGGCGTTGTTTCACCAGGCGGCGGTGCAGTGGCCAGATCGGCAGCAGCAACAGCACCGGGATCATCGGCAGGAACAGCAGCAGGGCCGGCAGCGTGGTCCACCAGCTGATCGGCCCGCCGAGCCACATGATCGGCAGCACGGCCAGTGCGCCCAGGATGAACAGGGTGGAGGTAACGGCCATCGCGCCCACCGGGGCGAAGGTGGGCGGACTGAAGACGTCGGCGCGCACCTCCTGGGCGAGGCGCCGAAAGCTCGTGGCGTTCTCCACCAGCGCCCGCGTGGCGGCGGTCATCACCAACCAGACGGGCAAGGGGCCGAAGTCCATCACGATGGCCACGTAGCCCTGGCCTAGGCTCTCGACCATGTATTGCCAGCTGCCGGCGAGCAACCGGGACTGCACCAACCACAGGCCGACGCCAGCCAGGATGGTGCGCACGCCCCACAGCGTCGACTTGTGGGTCAGCGAGCGACGTGCCAGCGCCAGGGTCTGCGCCGGGAGCCTCGGTGCCAGGCTGTCCAACGCCTCACGGGTGCGTTCGGTGATGTAGTGGAAGACGGGCACGACGTAGGCGACAGCCGCCACGAAGAATGCGGCCACGGTGGGCGAGAACTGTCTGGCGTAGCGTTCCGGATAGGTGGCGACGAGCCAGGCCGCCACGCCGTAGACGGCGGCACCCAGGCCGAGGATGGCAGCGGCGGCGAGCCACCGGCCGAAGGGCGACTCGGGCACGAGCGCCAACAGCCAGATCTTCTGCGGCCGGCGCTCATGGGGGGACGGGGTGTCAGTCATCAGGCTCGCTATCGTTGGATCGAAGCGGGCCCTCGCGTCGCGCGTTTCAAGTTACAGCTCACCGCGTGCCCGTCTGGCGAGTATACGGAGCGATGGGGCGAGGTACGACCGAACGAACGGCCCGATCAACGGGTGACGATGCCGAGCAGAGACACGCGCTGCACGGTGGTTTGCAGGGCGAAGCGATCCAGGGCACGCCCGGGCAGATCCACCACGGCGCCATCTCCCTCGCCCGCCGCACTTACGAGCGCCCCCCCAAGCGCGTTGAGGTCACGCGCCTCGCCTTGCACTTCGAGACGCAACAGGCGCCGGTCGCCCGCAGCCGCGAGGGCCGCCACCTGGGGACTCATCTTGCTGCGCGCGAGCACGCGAGCGGACAGGTCCAGATGGCCGCCTGCGGTAAGCCCTTCCCTGGTGGCAGGCGAGGCTTCACCGAAGAGCGTCGACGCCCCGGCCATCGAGGCATCAGGCGACACGTATTCGCTGAAGTACACCCAGGCGCTCACGCCCGTGAGGCTCAGCGCGAGGCTGCAGATGGCGCCGCGAATCAGCGTGTGCATGGCGTTGTTCCCGAGTGATCAAGTGTGGTGCACAGTTCATCGCACTCGGGTGCTGCACGGAGGTGTGGCCAAACTCGCGCACGGCGCTCGCCTGAGACGTAGGCCGCATAAGGCTGGGGTTAAACCGCGCTGACGCGTTGCCCTCGCCTGTGCGCCGCGACCAGTCGCCTCGGGCGTGCATCGCTGCTAGGAAGGGGCGGACGGCGTTGCTGTGTGTGCTACGGTTCGCCCGCACCGGCGGACCGCCGCTGCTTATGGAACATTGAACTCAAGGAACGTCACCCATGGATGCCGCCACTCGCAAGAGTTACAACGTCGCCCAGCTCGTCTACCTGCTGCACAGCCTCTCCATCCTGTCGGGTGTGCTGACCTCAGCGCTGGTCGTCAGCAGCTTCATTACCGGCATCCCTTCGCTGATCGCCGTGGTCATCAACTACCTCAAGCGCGACGACGCGCGCGGCACCTGGGTGGACTCGCACTTCGGCTGGCAGATTCGCACCTTCTGGTACGCCCTCGCCTGGACGCTGGTCTCGATCGTCCTCTTCTTCACCATCATCGGCATCCCGGTCGCTTGGCTGATCTACGCGGCCCTGACCATTTGGGTGATCTACCGGGTGGTTCGCGGCTGGCTGCGCCTGCGCGCCGAACAACCGATCTAAATCCAGGCGTCGCCAGGCGCTTAGCTGGAACCTATCCGTTGTCGCGCGCGCCAACGGGCGACAAACGAGTCACCCACCGCGCGGCGAATCTTGCCCCCACTCGCCCAGCG
>JBCBZW010000196.1 GCA_039815145.1 Pseudomonadota bacterium | reverse complement strand
CAAACTTTCCTTCACACACAGCCTGCCGGGACGCGCACTCCAGATGAATGCCGGTGCGCAAATCGCCAAGGGAGACTGGCTGCTGTTTCATCACGCAGATTCAGCACTATCAGGTGCAGGCGTGCAGGCAATCGGCGAACTGCCCGCTGCTGTGAACTGGGGAGGATTTCGCCATCGATTCACCCCCAATAACTGGAAGCTGCGCTTGGTATCACTGGCGCACAATTTGCGTTGCCGACTGGAGGGGGCAATTTACGGCGATCAATCGATGTTCGCACGTCGCGAGTTTTTCCAGAGTCTCGGCGGTTTTCCTGAGGCGGAGCTGGAAGACCTGAAATTTTCCGATCTAGCGTTGCAGAAAGCGCCTTCCTGTTTGCTCCCTCACTATGTAGACACCAGCTCCCGGAAGTTTCTTGATATCGGAGAGTTCAAAGCGCTATGGCAGGTGGTATCCATCGTGTATCGCTACCAGCACGAGAAGCCTGTAGGTAACGAGTCTTTCTTTAAACCTTATCGCTAGCCTGCGTCTTATCCGCGCCGGTCTGCAGGGTGATCGGGCTACCGCTCAGCGGCGCCAGATCACCTCCAGCCCCCAGGTACTCGGTTGATTGAAGATGCCCGAGAAATTGTTGAAGTCGATGGCGCTGACCGTGCCGACCGCGTCGGTGATGTTGCGGCCAAAGGCGGCGAACTCCCACGGGCCGCGCCGCCAACCGGCGCGCACGCCGCCTTCGGCGTAGCTGTCGGCAGTGAACTCCACCGACTCGTACAGGAACACGTTGGCGTCGCTGCGGTAGGCCCAGTCCGTGACCGCAAAGGCCTCGCCACCGCCTAGGGGACGGGCGTAGCTGAGGATGCCGTTGACGATCCACTCCGGCGCCTGGGGGAACGGATTGCCGTCGATCAGGGCGCCGCCGGTGACCGGGTCGATGGGATCGAGCACCGTGCAAGGGCTACCGCAGATGCCCACGGTGAGGTCCTGGTCCTGAATCTCGGTGGCGTTGAAGGAGAAGCCGCCGGTGAAGGTTAGGCCTTGGCTCAGAATCACGTCCAGCTCAGCCTCGACGCCATAGCCCACGCCGCGGTCGGCATTGAGGAGTTGGTTGAAGTTGCCGGCGCCGCCGATGGCCGTCAGCTGCTGACCGTCGATCTCGTAGTAGTATCCCGTCACGTTGGCGCGCACGCGATCGTCGAACAGCACGCTGCGCACCCCGGCCTCGTAGGAGATCAGCTCCTCGCTGTCGGCCGTGGTCACCACATCGCCGAACAGGAGGCGCCCCTGGATGGACGGGGAGCGAAATCCCGTGGCCACGCGGGCAAAGGTGGAGACGTCGTCGGTCCAGGCGTAGGTGAGGCTCACGTCCCAGGACAGATCTTCATCGCCCACCTGCACGGCGATCGGCTCGAGGGCACCTGCCTCGCCCACGAAAGGCGCGATCGGGCGCACGGCGCTGAAGTCCTTGGCGTCGTCCGTGTAGCGGGCACCGCCGGCCACGGTGATCTTCTGCGTTAGGTCGTAGGCGAGGGCGGCGAACACCGCGCGGCTGTCCGTCTCCTGGGTCTGAAAGGCCTCGCCGTTGGGTGCGCCGCCGGCGAGCGTGTCGAAGTTGAAGCTGTCGATGTCCAGCTCCTCATCGAAGGCGTAGAAGCCCACGGTCCAGCGCAGGCGCTCGGCGCCATCGTTGGCCAAGCGCAGCTCGTGGCTGACTTGGCGCAAACCGTCGATGGCATCAGCGGTCTCGGCGGGAAACGGTGGCACGAAGCCGTCTGGGAACGCATCGCTGGTGAATACGGCGCCGTCGCCATTCACGGCGAGGGGCCCCGAGTTCTCGAGGCCGATGAAGGCCGCGCCAAAACCGCCGTCTACATCGCCGCGAGAGAACAGATCCAGGGTCTCCACCCCGCCCACGTAGGTCAGCTCGACGCCGCCGAGGGCGTAGCGGGCCTTGAGGGTCAGGCCGCGGCTGTCGAGATCGAGAACGCTGTCCGCGGCGGCGTCGGCGAAGCTGACTTGGCGGTCGAAGCCGGGGCGAGGTTCGCGCGTACCGACGGCGAAGGCGTTGGCCTGGAAGCTGGTCTGCCCGCCCGCCAGATGTCTGCCGTGCAGATTGAGCAGCAACGAAAACGCATCGCTCGGCTCGAAGGCGAGCTGCGCCCGCCAGGCGAACTCGTCGAAACCGCCGGCATCGCCCGCCTCGCCGAGCACCTGGTTCCGGATGAAGTCGTCGCGACGCTGGTACAGACCGGACACCCGTACCGACACGCTGTCACTGAGCCCGCCACCGGCGGCGCCTTCCACCTGCAGGGCATCGAAACGACCGAAGCTAGTGGTCAGGTAGGCGTCGACGTCCTGGCTCGGCTGTACGCTGTTGAACTTCAAGATACCGGCCGGCGTGTTGCGCCCGAACAGCGTGCCCTGAGGTCCACGCAGAAGTTCGACCTGGGCCACGTCGAAGATGGGGAAACCCTTGAGGGCAGGATTCTCGAACACCACGTCGTCGTAGATGAACGATACGGGCTGGGAGGCGTTCAGGTCGAAGTCCGTGTTGCCGAGACCGCGGATGTACGCGCGCGGGAAAATGCGGCCAAAGGAGCTCTCTAGCGTGAGACTGGGCAAGCGTGCCGACAAGAACTGAATGTCGTCGCCAGCGCTGCCGATCAGTTGCAGCTGCTCCTCGTTGAGGGTGGCGACGGAACTGGGGACTTCCTGCAGGTCCGTGGCCCGCTTGGTGGCGGTCACCACGACGGTCTCGATGTGCAGATCCTCGGTGGCGGATGAGTCGGCCGCCGACGCCTGGGCGAGCCCATCGCCCGCGCTGTGCAGGGCCAACGCGGCCAGGCCACAGCGGGCCATTCGGCGCGCGCCTGCCATGGTCACCTGGACTCCGGCCACAGCCGGGTGCCGGGATGGAATTGCGACCAAGCGAACCAGAACGCCTGGTGGGTGCCGAGATCGTTGCCGCTAGCATCCACCGCGCGCACACCCAGGGCGTCCAGGACAACCTCCACGCCGTCGACGTGCACGCTCTCCCCGGCATCCAGGGCGGCGACCAGACTGGGCACGTGGAAGGCCAGGGGCGAGCCGCCGGGAGTGATCACGCCCAGCACGTCCTCCTGCACCGGCAGGCGTGGATCGACGTCGCCGATGGGGAAGATCGGGCCGTTCGCATCGCGACCGTTGCGGAAGTCGAAATTGCGCCCCAGCGCCAGGCGCTCCACCAACACCGTGGTCTGGGGGTGGGCGGCCTTCCAGGCGCTCCAGGTGGTGGTCACCACGCTGGCCTGGGTCAGCTGCACCCCGCGCTCAGCGAGGGGCCCGGCGACGGCCGTCCCGAGGAAGGTGTCGAACACCGTGTGCGTGGTGAGGTCGTACATCACCTTGTTGGCGCGAATCAGCAGCCCGGACGTGCGCAACACGGGGCGCTCGACGCCGTCGGGCAGTCGATCCGTAAACCACGCCTGAGCAGACCCGCACAGGGTGCAGTAGGGAATGCCCAGGTCACGTCCGCCCAGCGTGTCGTTCACCATCTCGCGCACTTCCATGATCTGCCGCGGATAGGCGCGATACTCGCCGTTGATGCCGATGCCAAAGACGATCGCATCGTCATCCAGCCAGGTGGCCTCCTCGGCGCTGCTCACCGGCGGATTGTCGGCGGCGGGGATGCAGTTGCACGGCGCATCCGTCTGGTCGAAGGCACGATCGTCGATGCGCACCCCACCCCAGGTCACGTGGCGCCAATCGATGTCCCCTGGGTGGAACAGCGCTTCCCACTCGGGAAACACCGCGGTGTAGATGGCGCGCTTATAGCGCAGATAATCCGGCGGCGCGGCGATGTCCCAGGCGATCAGGCGCTCCGTGACGTCCTGCCAGGCATCGAAGGGGTCCAAGTGCACGTCCAGCAGGCTGTTCAGGGCCAACACCAACTCAGCGATGAGCTCCGGATTGGTGATGAATCTCATCAGGTCGAGGATCAACCAGGCCTGGCGAGGGTCGCCCGATGCACCGATGACGCGGATGGCCTCGCGCTGCGCGTCTCCCCAGCGGTTGTTGCCAATATCCCCGAAGCTGGCGTCCAGCGCTGCCTGCAGCTGCGGACTCGGCGCAGCGCTCGGCACCGCGGGGGGCGTGCCGAACTCCCGCGCAGTGCCGCGCGGCAGGGCGGCGCGAGCGAGGGCCGTTCTGGCCGGCGTCTTCGCTTGCGCGGCGCTGGCGGGCAGGGAATACGCCAGCCCCACGAGCGCGAGGGCAAAGACGGTGGCGAGGGTAATGATACGCACGTGCTTACCGGCCTCGCTTGAGGGCGTAGACGTAGCCGAACTGGATGGCGTCGCCATCGAGGATGTTGTCGCCGAATACCGAGCGCGTGTACGTCACTTCCAGGGCGTGACCATTGTTGAAGTTGTAGCCGATCGACGCCTCAACACGGCCGAGATCGAAGGCGTTGGGGAAGTTGGGGTTACCGCCCTCGACGAAGTCCACCTGCGTGCTCTCCACCGCCTGGATCACGTCGAGCTTGGCTCGCAGGTAGACGTTCTTGCTGGCGTCGAAGCCATACTCGACGAGGTAGCGGAGCTCATCGCTGGGCTCCTGCAGGCGCACGCGATAGCCCACTTCCGCGCCGAAGTAGCCGAAGGGGTGCAGCGACTTGCCCAGCTGCAGGCGCCCCTCGAAGTCCGACTGACCGTTACCAAGGGGAAGCTCGGCGTCCTCGCTGTAGAGGAACGGCAGCTTGTAGAGGAATTGCGTGGACAGCACCCAGTCGCTGTTCACGAGGTTGTAGCGCAGGGCCAGGTCCACGTCGCCCACGCCGAAGTTGTCCGTATCGCCCGTGAGCGAGTCGTTGGAGGAAATGCGCACGGGGAGCTGGCCGATGAGCGTGAGGTTGTCACGCAGGCCGTACTCGCCGTAGTAGTTCACGGTGATGTCTTCAAACTGCTCGAAGCCATCCGCACCAGGGCCAAAGGTATCGTTAGCCCAGAAGTAGTTGGCCGCGAACTTGTTGTAGCCGTCACCCCGGGGCAGGGTCCAGGCGCCCGCGTGGGCGTTGTAGGGGATGAGGGCGATGGCAGAGACGGCACCGAGGGAAATTAGTCGATGCACGTGTAGCACTCTAAGAGCTAACAAGCTCGCGTGCATGGCGTTCTCCCGAAGTCACTCAAAATCGTGAGCGAGGAAACTACGGGAGGCGCATAACGAATTCATCCGCGCTCGGAGAGAGGCACTATTCCTGAATGGTAGAAATCCAGATAGGCGGAGCGACCGATTACTGGGCCGCGTTCAGGTTCCAGTCGTAGTGGTAACGCACCTTGCCCTCGTACCTTGCGACCTCGTCGCCGAGGGTCTCGTGATGGCGGGCGATGTAGGCGAGTAGCTCGGACTCGTCTGCGGCAAAGTCGTCCGCATACCATGAGAAGATCTTTGACAGTCTTAGGCGACCGCGGGCATCGAAGGCCACACTGCGCTCATGGTTGATGAAATCCCGCTCACCGCGAGCGAGCAACTCATCGAGCGTATCGGCAGTGTAGGCGGTACGAAGCAGATTCGGGCAGCCGAGACTCGCGCAGTTGATCGCGTAGTGGATGCGAGGATCCGCGAAGAGCGAGCGAAGAATGCGATGCTCGATGTCGTTGAGACTGATCTCCTCTCCCGCGATCGTCAGCAGCGGATCTCCCCAGGGGCCGATGCTCAGGAGCCCGGTGCCCATGCGCAGGATCGAACCCTTGCCAGGGTTTCTCAGCACCACGTCCACGGTGAGTGCGTTGTAGAGGTTGATCCAGTAGGCGAGTTGCTCCGCCTTGCGCAGGGTGCGTGGGTCTATGGCCGTGAGCGTGTCGATGTAGGTCCGCAGGGCTTGGCGGTCGGTCGCGGAAACGCGGGAGTAGGTCACTTTGTTTACGCCGCTGCCGTCCTCCACCACGTAGCTGGCGAGGAACTCTCCCCAGGCTGCATGCTCGATGGAGGTGGGGTTCGCTTCGTCGCTCTGATCCCACAGGGACCATGGCTCGGCATCAGGTGCAGCCTGGAGCGGCAGGGTGACGAACAGGCTGGCTAGCGTAGCGGTGAGTAGTAGCGCGCGCATGGTAGTCCTTTGCGGTGATGGGTCGACGCGCCCCGATGGCGCGGGTCTACCTGTCGGATCGGCGCGCGGCCGTGGGTCCCCGAGGCGTGGGTGATCGCCGGGAGGCCGGCGAGGACGAGGGCCAGCATGAGTCGGTGCAACATCGTCTGATGGGCTCCGCTGTGCACGATCGAAGGAGGTTGGAGCGTCAGCGCAGCTAGCGTATCGAAAGATCCAGAATCGCCGACGATAGGCGCGCAATCCCGCTCCAGGCCGGCACGGTAGCGCGTTGAGCGAGGCGCAATCCTCCCGAAACGTGATAGATGATCCGGGCGGACTTGGGAGGGCTGCGGCATCGAGGTGGGCGGGCACCTCATTGCAGCGTCATCGAAGCAGAGCCGCGCCAGGGACTACGCAGGGGTTTCCTAGTGACCCCATCAGCTGCATTATCTCGACTGTGGGAGAACTACTGCCCGGCTCGCCAGCCGAACCAAGGGCGCACAATAAGTAAAACCGAGGAAGATGCTATGGACAGCACCTGCCGCCACTCCGCCGCTCGCTCGATTGTCGCCCTGCTCACACCGTTGCTACTGCAATGCAACGCTGCACACGCCGAGTTTCCCGCGCGCTTCGAGTTATCCACGTTGTTCAGCGCCAACGGGGGTGACGGCTCGGTCGGCGTTGTGTTCCTGGGCGTCGCTGAGGACGACCGCACGGGCTGGTCCGTCGACGGCATCGGCGACATCAATGCCGATGGCTTCGACGACCTGTTGATCGGCGCCTTCGACGCGGAGCCGAACGGCCTGGAGGCGGCGGGCGCCGCCTACGTGGTCTTCGGCGAGCCGGCGCTGCCGGCCGAGTTGCCCCTGGCGGATCTCGACGGCAGCAACGGCTTCGTCATCGAGGGCGCCT
>JBCBZW010000195.1 GCA_039815145.1 Pseudomonadota bacterium | reverse complement strand
TGAGCATCGAGGGTTGCCGTGTGCTGTTCCACGGCGCGTTTCTCGGCTATGCGGTGGCCGGCACCGGCCTGGTACAGTCCGCGTTGATCCACTCCGGTGTCTTTCGGGCTAGCACCGAGCTGCCTGATTGCTGATGCGGGGAGCTCTCGTAAACGTGACACGGCTTATAAGCAACTCTGAGGAGCTCTCGATTAAACGCGCCTGCATCTGCCTGGTCGCGTACGCGTTGGTGCCGCTCGCGACGGCACCTGCATCGGTCTCCGCCGCTGCGGACGACTCCGCCCCCACCCTGGCTCAAGCTGTCGATGAAGACCCGGCCGGCAGCCGCATTGCCACAGATACCGCCGAGCCCAACGGTGAGGATGAAGCGAACGACGTCGTGATGGAAGAGATGGTCGTTACCGCCTTCCGACGGGACTATCGCAGCAACGCCGCCAACAGCGCCATCGGATTGCCGTTCTCCCTGAAGGAAACCCCTGCAGCGATCAGCGTCGTCACACAGGACATCCTTCAGGACCAACAGGTGAACGATGTCGACGACGCGCTGCGCAACGTCGCCGGCGTCACCAAGTTCAAGACGGGGAATGGCGGTGAGGAGCGCTTCGCCATCCGCGGTTTCGATGCTTCGCAATCCATCTACAAGGACGGGGCACGCATCAATAACGCCTTCAATGCCTCGAACATTCCCTCAACGGAGACGGCCAACCTGGAGCGCATCGATGTCCTGAAGGGCCCATCGGCCCTGCTGTACGGCCAGGGTGAGCCCGGAGGGATCATCAACTACATCGTGAAGAAGCCGGAATCGGAGTCTCACACCGAGCTGGAACTCCTGGGTGGCAACAACGACTTCAAGCGCTTTGAGTTCGATACGACAGACGCCTTCCCAGGCAGTGACTCGTTCGCGTATCGCCTGGTCGGCGCCTACGAGGACTCGGGCAGCTTCCGCGACGAAGTGTTTCGTGAACGCCTACTGGTCAACCCTTCCCTTTCCTGGCGTGGCAATCGCGCCAACCTGCTGATCGGCTACGAATTCATCGAAGACAAGTTCACGCAGGATCGCGGCCAGGTCCTCGATGGCAACACCACCGACGGGTTTTCCTACAGCGCACGCCTGTCTCCCGGACAGTTCTTCGGTATCCCCAACTTCAACCGCAACTCGGAGGCGGAGTCTGAACGGATCTACGTGCTCGCCGGGCTTAGCCTCTTCGATCGATGGAACCTAGACCTCCAGTACAACAATACTCAAACGGAGAAGTTGACCTTCGACTCTTCGCCACAGCTCGGATTCGACGGTTCCTTCTTCGTCGTGGGTCCAGCGGGGACGTCGCGCGAAAACTGGGTGACCATACAGCCTCGCCAGTCGTTCGGCAGCGGCTCGGCAGAACAGTTCTGGGTGAAGAACACGTTCGATTTCGGTGTACTCGGTACGCGGCACAACCTCTTGCTCTCGCTCACACAAGAGGAGTTCGCATCCGATCGGGTCTCCTTCGTGGCCGACCGCAACGTCATCTTCGACGTGGCAACGGGTGAGTACTTCAACGACCCAGACGACTCGCTTCGCCCACCGGGAGCGATTCAGGCCACGCCGAGCGTCAGCTTCAGCTTCAGCGAGGGGGATGCGGTCGTACAGGACCTCGGTCTGACCCGAGAGCGTGGCATCAATCTGGTGGATATGGTCGAGCTGAACGATCGATGGAAAATGCTGCTGGGCGCGAGGTTCAGTGCGTTCGAGAACATCAGCAGCGGTATCGACGACGAGAACCTTAGCTTTCGTGGAGGGATCGTACGAAACGTAGGAGACAGTGCATCCACCTACGTTAGTTACTCGGAAGGCTACACGTCAGCCGCGAATCTGGAGGGCCGTGACGGGACACCGGTCGACCCGGAAACCTCAAACGCCTGGGAAATCGGGGCGAAGTACATCCCTTCCGATGGTCGTTTTCTCGTGACGGCCACCCTGTTCAGAGTCGATCTGCAGGATGTGCCGTTCCTCGTTGAGGATGAAACTACAGGTCTGGACTTCTGGGACAATATCGGTGGGGTGAGGAGCCAAGGCCTGGAAGTGGAGTTGGTCGGCAACCTCAACGACCGGTGGCGCATTACCGCGGGCTACAGCTACATCGACAACACGCTGAGTGAGGATGGACAAGGAGAGTTTGCCGACTTCGAGCGAGGAAACCGCTTGCCCGGCGTTGGTGAGCACAACATCAACCTGTTCACCTTCTACGAGATCCCGCTTGGCTCTGGCGTGCTTGGCCTGGGCGGTGGCCTGTTCTATCAGAGCGAGGCATTTCAGTCGTTTGAAAACCGGGGCGAGTTTGACGCCTGGACGCAAGTCGATGCGGCGGCTTACTACGCATGGAGATCGTGGAAACTCCAATTCAATGTCCGCAACCTCACGGATGAGAACTATCTGCTCGCACAGTCGTTCGCCCCCGCCGATGAGGTGACCGCGATTCGCGTCGACACCGCCGCGCCTCGCACGTTCACCTTGTCGCTGGCGTATGAGTTCTCTCGCAGTCCGTTGGAACTGTTCCGCAGGCGCCGGTAATGGTGACCGCGGTCCATGCGCGGCCTACGCTCGTTTGAGTTTCCGCAGCTCGCTCGCTGAGCACTGCGAAATTCCCCGACTCGATCCGGTGGAGCAACCTTTCGTCGCCCATCGCTATGCCTGGGGCAGTATTTGTAAATGAGAATCGAGTGCATTATCGTCCAGACCCCCTGGACATCCTTCCACGCTGGCAAGCAGCCAAATAGAGGACCGACATGAGCAGTACAGGACGTATGTTTGAGCGAGCACTTGCTCCGCTGGTGGTAATCGTGGGTGCGCTCACGCTGGCCGCCTCGGCCAACGCGCAGTCGATCGTCGAGGTCATCGACGCGACCGGCGACGGGGCGGGCAACCCCCTCGATCGGCCGAGAGTCATCGCTGTCGACGGCGACGGCAACGTGTACGCTCCGGGACAAAACTCGGACAACGCCTTCAGCGTGACGCCCGCCGGCGTGATCACTCAACTGATCGATGCGAACGGCGACGGTACCAACCCCTTCGAGGCCCCTGAAGCCGTGGCAGTCGACGGCGCTGGTAACGTCTACGCAGCAGGGCGCGACACCAACAACGTGTTCAGGATCACGCCCGGCGGCGTGATCACCCAGATCATCAGTGGGAGTGGCGACGGCCTCGGCAACCCACTGACCACGCCTCGCGCCATCGCTGCGGATGCAGCCGGCAACGTCTACGTGTCTGGCCAGGCGAGCAACAACGTGTTCGAGATCGCCACCGACGGCACGATCACCGAGATCATCGATGAGAGTGGCGACGGCGCGGGGAACGACCTGTTCGGTCCCGACGGAGTAGCCGTAGGCCCCTCAGGTAACGTGTACGTCGTTGGTAGTGCCAGCAACAACGTGTTCGAGATAACCCCCGCGGGCGCGGTTTCGCAGATCATCGATGAGAGCGGAGATGGCGCGGGCAACGGCCTTCAGAGTCCGCGCGCAGTGGCAGTAAGCGACACCGGTAACGTCTACGTGGCGGCCTTTTCCGACAACGTCTTCGAGATCACCCCAGCGGGTACGATCACGGAGATCATCGACGGCGCTGGAGACGGCGCCGGCAACACGCTTCGGGATGCGCAAGGTGTCGCCGTTAGCGCTGATGGCAATGTATACGTCACCGGTTTTGCCAGCGACAACGCCTTCGAGATCACCCCGGCGGGTACGATCACCGAGATCATCGATGCCTCGGGCGACGGCCAAGGCAACGCCCTGGAAGCTGCCTACGGCGTTGGCGTCGACGACAGTGGGAAAGTGTTCGTAGCCGGTCGCAACACCAACAATGTCTTCAGCATCGATCTGGCGCCCGCGGAGGTGCTCTCGACGTCCATCGCGGGCGCCTTCGTTTTTCGCGCCATCTGCAACAACCTGACCGACCCACAGCAGGTATCGCTGGCCACGCCTGGCAACTTCGTTGACTGCGAAGCCGCCGGGTTGCAGGTCGCGCCTGGTCAGCAAGTTCGGATCATACTCATCGGCCGCATCAACGGACCCGTGTTCTCCGGCAACGCGGACAGAGTGCTCGGCGGCTCCCTGTCGTGCAGGAACTTGACTACCGGCAGCAGCGCGACGGGGTCCCTCGACCTCGACGGAGGCTGGGATTGCACAGCGGCGGGCCTCACGACCCAGCCTGGCAATCTCGCTCTGGCCATTCTCACCGTTCAAGTCGAGTGAACCGCTAAGCCGCCGGCGACGTAGCGGGCTCCCATGCGCGCCCGCTACGTTTCAGGGGGTGCCTCGTCTGGCCCAGAATCTCCGCCTACGGCATCCATCTTCCCGCGGCCGCCACTGCCCATCGACCTTAGGTGAGCAGTTTGCGCAGGTCCCGAATCCGCTGCCGGCTGACGGGCAGCTCGCTTTCGTTACTCAGCTCCACCCGATAACGGCTGCCCTCGATCGTGCGAAGGCGAACTACCATGTCCATGTTGGCGATGTGTGATCGGTGGATACGTTGGAAGCGATCCGGCAACAGCGCCGCCAGCTGATCGAGCGACTTGTCGTGCAAGAGCTTGCGACCGCTCTCCAGTTCGAGTTCCGAGTAGTTGCCGGCACCGTGGATGGCGCAGATCCGCTCAACGGGTATGGTCTGGGTCCGTCGACCAACGCGCACGGCCAACGTCATGGTGCCCGGCCCGCCACGCGGCTCACGCTGCAGCAGCCGATCCACGGTGATGCGCAGACGGCTTTCGTCGAAGGGCTTAGGGACGAAATCGAGCACGCCGAGCTCGAAAGCCTCCATCGCTCGATCCGTGTTTGCCGAGACCACCACCGTTTGGTGCGCACCTACCAGGGCCTCGGTCAGCAGCCGGAAGCCATCTTGGCCGGACAGATTCAGGTCGAGGAAGAGCGCGTCGTATCGAGACGTCTGCAACGCCTGCATCGCGTCGCCCAGAGCGTCGCACTGATCTATGTGCGAATTCGCGCCGAGCAGAGCCCCCAACATACGCACCAGTCGACGCGCTACGAGGGGCTCATCCTCAACGATCAACACTCTCATTCGCCGAGCGCCGGAAATCGTATTTGCGTCTGCCACCCTCCCTCGGGGGTTGGGCCTGCGCAGAGTGACCAACGCGTTGCGTAGGCCTCCTCAAGACGCGCCTCGATGTATCGGGTCCCCGTACCGTGCGTGACCGTGTCACGATCGCCTGGCTGCCCGGGCGGCGCCGTGAGCTGCGTATTCAGCATTCCTTCTTGCCGATGGAGGCTGAGATGCAGTGTCGTGTCACCTGTGTAACGCCCGTGGGTTAGCGCGTTCTCCACCAGCGTGTGTAGTATCGCCGGCGGAATGGTCTCGCCGTGCGGTGAGCCATCGACGACCAGGGCGTAGTGGCGATCGTGGCGGTAGCCCATCACATCGAGATGGCGGCGACACAATTCGATTTCCCGAGTAAGCGGCACCAAAGACGCCTCCGCCATGTCTGCAAGGTGGCGAAACTCCTGTGAGAGCGCCGTGATCATGGCAACCCCCTTGCGTGGCGACGTCTCGATCCATTCACTCAGCGTGGTCAGCGTGTTCATGAGAAAGTGCGGGTTGAGATTGCGCTTGAGCAGCTCCACGCGTAAGCGCGCAGATGTCAATTCTGCCTGTTGCTTGGCCTCGCGCTGCCTGGTGAGGATCTTCACCTGCTCAGCGAAGAGCACCAGCAGCAACAGGGCGTAGCCGAGGTAGACCCCAAGGTCTAGAAACGCCGGTGCGTTGAGCAGAAGAAGCGCTGCCGCGATGATCAAGCCGAAGACAGCGGGCTGCGCTGAGCGATCACCAGATAGACGTGCTTGCGTGGTCACCACGATGCCGGCGAGTACGCCGAAGGCGATGATCAGGAAGGTGACGCTGTCGGCACTCGAAACGGCAAAGGAGGAGAGTAAGCCGATTGGCACCACGGCCCAGATCCACCATGTGCGCCGCCGGAAGCGTTCGCACAGGTACGCCAGCAAGCTGATGGTGGCAAGAGCGGCGGCAACCGTCACCGCCGTCAGCCGAATCGTGTGCCAGGGGTAAGGGTAGTTGACGTACGCACGCATAACCTCGAATGCCAGCTGCACCAGTAGGGCCAAGCATGCAGCAGCAAGCCAGATCGATGGCCTATCACCCGTGCGTACGCCTAGCAGCACCAAATAGGTAAAGGCCAGTACCAGCGTACCCACCGTAAGCATCGCCGGCAGGTAGGCGGTACGTTGGGCGTACAGGGGGTCCCGGTACGGCCCGAGGCGAAGCGTATCGAGCGGGGTAGCTGTGCCGCGGGCGTAGTGGGATGACCACTCGATCGCGAGCTTGTGGTTCCCAGGGCTGAGCAAGCCTCGCGGTAAGAACATCACCGCCGATAGAAGCCCCGGCACCTCCCCCGCCCTGTCCGCCGCGGGCTTTCCTTTGGCACCAAGCTCCACGTCATCCCACCAAACCCGAGCCGAGAAAGTGCCGGACAGGAATATCCCGAGCGGCTCATCAGCGGTGTGTTCCGAGGTCAGCGTCACGAGGCACTCGACACGCTGCAGGCGCCGATCGCGCGCTCGCCACGAGCGGCCCTCGACGACTGACGGGTCCGTATCGAGGCGCTGCTCACACTGTGTCGGCAAAACCGGCTCGCTCGCCCCGCCACGATCGCCAGCCAGCAGCAGCGTCAGCGCGATCGAGCACAGCAACAGGGGATTCACGTACTGGCGCATATCGCGTTTCAGGCTAGCACGCGCAACACGGATCGCTGAGACGTTCACCATGCTCGGGGAGCCATTCGCGGATGAGTGCTGTGCCTGATGCGTCGCTTCCGCAATCCTTAACCCTGTTACCTTGCAGGAGTCCCCTCCGTGACCACCAAAGACATCCTTCTATTCGGACTGTACGTGCTGATGCTCATGCTCCGCGTCCTGATGGCGAGCGACGCCGCGATCACATGGGAGACCTTTACGCTCTAGGTGCTCATTTGGTCGGCACCACTCGTGTTGACCTCAAGGCACTTGGCTGCCCCAAGCGTGACCCAAACAGATGGGTGGACTACCGGCTAACCCGCATCTGATCCGCGAGCTGGGCCGGCTGGGGGCCGCGAAGGCCTTCCAACACCTACGGCCAACGACCGAGGTGCCCTCATCGTAAAACTCTGCGGTCACAATTGCGAATGATTCTCGATTGCGTTACGATAC
>JBCBZW010000194.1 GCA_039815145.1 Pseudomonadota bacterium | reverse complement strand
GAGGGTGTAAGGAATTCTGTGTTCTGAGCCATACTGACAACGAACCCCGCGGAGGGTCAATGGTATGGCAAGACGGAAGCAGAAGGTCCGCAGCGCAGCGGAAGAAGCGGTTCTGGATGAGCTCCTGAAGCGCGGCGACATCAAGACGACAGGCGATCTCGAGAGTGCTTTCGGCGACCTGAAGAAGGCGCTAGTCGAGCGCATGCTCAACGCCGAGATGGACGTGCACCTCGACAGCGAGGAAGAGCTAGGTACCGGCAACCATCGCAACGGCAGCAGCCCCAAGACGGTGATCACGGAGGGCAACGAGCGCCTGGTGCTGGACATCCCTCGCGATCGGCAGGGTCGCTTCGATCCAGCGCTTATCGCGAAGTACCAACGCCGCTTTCCCGGCTTCGATGACAAGATCATCTCGATGTACGCCGCGGGCATGAGCACACGGAGTATCCAGGAGCACATCCTCGAGATATACAGCGTGGAGATCTCTCCAGCGCTTGTATCTGCGATTACCGATGCCGTTCTCGATGAGGTGAAGGCGTGGCGCAATCGCCCGCTGGAGCACACCTACGCGCTAGTCTACTTCGACGCTCTTCGCGTGAAGATCCGTGACGAGGGCGCGGTCCGCAACAAGGCCGTCTACCTAGCGATCGGCGTAACGTGCGCTGGTCGTAAGGAAGTGCTCGGCATTTGGATCGAGCAGACGGAAGGCGCGAAGTTCTGGATGCGCGTGATGACCGATCTGCGCGGCCGTGGTACCCAGGACATTCTCATCGCCATCGTCGACGGACTGAAGGGCTTCCCTGACGCCATCACAGGCGTGTTTCCTGAGACGGTTGTCCAGACCTGCATCGTGCATCTAATCCGCTACTCGATGCAGTTCGCGTCGTGGAAGGAGCGCAAGCAGGTCGCGGCAGCGCTGCGATCGGTCTACTCAGCCCCGAGCGCTGAGGCCGCCGCAGAGGCCCTGGATGCCTTCGAGCAAGGCGAATGGGGCCAGAGGTACCCGGCCATCGTCCAGAGCTGGAGAAGGCGCTGGGAGGAGGTGATCCCGTTCTTCGCCTTCTCCTCGGAGGTGCGCAAGATCATCTACACGACCAACGCCATCGAGTCGCTCAACAGCAGCGTGAGGAAGGCGATCAGGAACAAGGGCCACTTCCCCAACGACACAGCGGCCACGAAGCTGATCTACCTCGCGCTCAAGCGCATCGAGACGAAGTGGAAACGGGCACCGAAGGAGTGGCATGCTGCGAAGGCGCAGCTGGCAATCCAGTTCGGTGAACGGTTTATCGTTGAGGAATGAGACTGAGGATCGGCTCAGACACAGAAATCCTTACACCGCCGCCCCACCGCAGCACGGCCAACGCCCTCGCGCCCGGGCAACCGATGCACCTCGAACCCCCACGCCCCAGCACGACCAAGTCGTGGCCGTGGAACGACACAACGAACGCACCGCTCGCCGAATAGACACTGCCGGCCTGAAAGCGACCGATGACCTGGTCTGCGGCATCCCACAGACGGCCCTCTTCGCCGTACTCGTAGGCACCGAGCTTGACGAACTCACGTGTCAACCAAAGAGTGCCAGTGCGACCGAGGGAGACGAGCCGACCCCCAGTGTCGTAAACCGAAGCGACTTCGCTCATGTCATACCTACCAGCTCAATCACCTGGACACTGCGAGCTACCGGTGGCGCTGAAGTTCGCCTTCAGGCGCCCAATCGCGCTGTTGCTTGGGCGGATCGAATGCTCTACCCGCTCGCCGCCCTCACCGTCGAGGGTTCACAGGCCCCTGGGACATCGGCCCCCCAGGGGATCGCGATACCGGCCGTAGTGAGTGTACATCTGTGAGATCTGTGGACAGCAATCCCCCGCCAGAGCACCGCGCTTCAACATAGTCACTGAGACGCGCCCCAAAGCCTATCCGGCACGCCCCGACGCCAACGCTGAGCGAAGACGGGGCCCAAGACGAAAGAAGAAGAAAACCGACCCCGGCGGCGCCGGCCTGGAAATCACGCGCGAAGCCCGCGTGTGCGGTCGCTGCCGTGAGGCGGCCCTACCTACCCCTGACGACTAGGGCCTAATGGGTGCAGACGTACAGCCGATTTGCTCCTCCCCTCCCGTAGTAGGTAACTCTCATCGAGGAATAGCAGCTCGGAAGAGAAGTTGCGACAGACGCTCCCCTTCTGTGCCCACCCAGCCGACGCGACACCGGCGAGGACCAAAGGGAAGATCGCACGGCTCACGCTTCGTGGCTCCCTTTGCTCAGCCCCGACCATGAGTACCCCGAGCATCCAACGCGCCCTCACCCACCACGCTGCTCTCGCTCATTCGCCTAGTTACTCGACTCCTGTGACGCTACCTGCTCCTCAAGCCACGCGGTGATCTCCAGCGGGTAGATCGTCGTCAGCTTGGCCGTGCGCGGCTCCATCAAGCCGTGCTCGGAGAGTGTTAGTATCGCGTCCCGCGCTTGCTCCCTACGCAACCCAGTCCACTTCGCAAGCTCACGAGGCGGCGCAGGGAACACGACGGCGATTCGCTCAGGGTACGAATACTTGTGCATGGCAGGCGCGTAGCGAAAGCAGTCGCCACGCTCACCTCTTAGGAGCAGCGCATGTGCCACCCGCTGTGCCGGGTCACCCGACTGCACGGCCCGGAGTGCGACAAACAGCGCCTGAGAAACGCGAGCTTGTTCCCGCACCACATCCACGGCCAAATCAGGTCGCTCGGCAATCACCCGATAAAACGACTCCCTCGGCATCACACCCAGCGAGGCACCGCCCTCCACATTTCCCGCCTCCCCGCTATAGCCATAGTGTGCAGCCTGCCACTGTCGATCCGTCACCACCCCGAACCATGCACCGGGGCGAACGAGCGCGATCGGTAGCATGGTCCGCCGACGATCACAGGTGAGCACGACCTCACCCCGCAGCAGCTTGTACACATACTCAGCGGGCAACCCACGCGCAAAGATCTGCTCATGCGGACGCACACTCTCGACGTGGTACGGCGCTGGCATCGATTCGGGAGCGAGTTCACCTGTCAACTGAGCCCCTCCAAATTAGACGTACCCCAATTCGAATGGCCGTTTGTTTCTCGCCGTCGGAGATCGGCAACGGTGCCGTACAGATCGCCATTATCGCTGACGACCATCGCTTGCGACTGCAGGGGCACCGGAAGCTCGTCCAGACCCGAAAGCAACTGAGAGACGCCGGGCGCACTGCCGGACAAGGCTTGCGGGCGACAGTAGACAGCGACCAACTGAATGCCATCGATGCTCGTGGCCACTCTTCCGCGCAGATATCCGCCGTAGTCAGGCTCGTCCCTGAGGATGTCGCGCCGACCCTTCGGCGGATTCTTCAGGTGCGAGTCTCTGGCATCGATGAGACTACCCTCGGGTGAGACCCAAAAGACGAAGCCCGGCGACGTGTGGGTGAACGCCTTCAACGCCGCCCTGCGTCCACGGTACCTCGCAGCGAGGAACGGAAACGCCTGCGCAGCCGCCTCCCGGCTCACTGACCCCTCAGTGATCATCACACCACACCCTAGCGCTCATCGATCTGCACGCCCTTTTCCTCGAGCAACCGGAGCACGCCCCCCTGCCCGTGCATGAGGATGGAAATTCGGATCCGTACACCCGAGCGAAACTCCAGCACATGCCAACCCATCGACGCGCTGTAGTACGCCGTCTCAAGCTCATCCCAAGCGCCGCTCTTAGGACGAAGCCAGAGCCACCGAAGGCGAATCCCGTGCGCATCGAAGGTGCCTCGGGTGAGGAAGTACTCCGCGAAGCACCAAGCAGCGCTCAGGCCAAAGACGGTGACCAGCCCGATCAAGGCGATCAGCTCGCCTCTGTCTTCCCAGACATTTGCATCTACGAAGAACATGGCTACGCAGAAGCCCGAAAACGCCAAACACGCAACCCCTAGCGCCAGGAAACCCCAGCCTGGCCGCAGGGTGCCGTCGCTTGGCGCCTTCTCTGCCCTGCGTCGAAGCCATGCTCCGATAACCGCCGCGGCCAACCCGCCGATCAATCCAGACCAAACTGCAGAACTCACTAGACTCCCTCACATGTGGACTGACGGCGACGCATAGTAGGCGCGTCTCGCGAGGACCCGCTGGCGGTTCGTCGTCCACACCTTGCGCCAAAACATGTTGCCGAATGCTGACTCGAATACGAAGTAGAAGCGAAGACGCCCCCTGTAATGGCTCGGGTGAGGATCGACCAGCGGGTGCCGGGCATCGATCTCAATCGAGAAGAGGTGGGGCGCAGTGTCACGATAAAAGTGCACCATCCCCTCTCTCGTCGTCCTGACCGCTCCATCCTTCAGGCGCTCGTAGAAATAGAACTCCCGATCGGCCGTCACCTCAAACGCAAAGTGAGCACGCTGCCATTCAGCGTTCTCGCCGGGATAGAAACTCTGGTCGATCCTGTAGCACCCGTTCAACCGCCACCTTGGAACGTCATTGACATAGTTGTAGGCCCAGTAGAACGCCACGATGGCACCGACCAGCGCGAGAACGGCCTTCACGGCTACCGGCCATCGCGGTCGACGAGGCGCTACTTTGGCGTCCAACAGCCATCATTGCCCGGCTCCTGAATATGGCGATAGCAGACCACTTGAAACCAGCACAAACCAAACGGTCACGGGTGCCGATGAATAGAGCGCTAGCTGCCCGACCCGCCGGACTGGCACCACGGCGGCCAGCAAACCGGCCAAGAGCACCACCGGGAACTGACGCCCCACCCCGCGCACGAGATCCCGCAGGTCAAGACCGCCCTGACTCACCATCATCCACACGCACCCCGACACGGCGACAACCCCCATGGCAACGACAGCGCCGAACACCCCGGCGGTTGGATCCAACTGAACGCTCGTACCAAGCCTCAGCGCCAATGCCCGCCGTAGCGGCAGCTGCATCTTTGAGCGAAAGATCCCCCACACCAGGAAGATGCCAGGGATAAGGCCAATTAGATCCCACCACCACGCCACACCGAGGATACTCAGCCCAGCCAGGAACCAAGCGGTGTGAGCAGGTGGTAGCCAAGCAGGATCACGACAGCCGACGAGAGTAATCGCATCCTACTGTGCCGAGCTGTTAGCCATCCTAGTCTCCAAATCCGGATGCACCTGGAAGCTCCCTGCACCGGCGCACCATCGGTGGCACGCGGGCAAAGTACCCTTGACACCACCCAACACTCTCACTATCGTGCTCGCCATGTTCTACGCACCTGCCAACTCGCTCCGACTATTGACGCCCTCACAGCTGGGCCCGGGGGGGGGTTGCGCCTAGTGTAGCGTGATTGAAACGCCACAGGATGCACGAAGCCCCCTCGGTCCCGCCGTGGGGGCTTTTTCGTTTTGGGCTTCTGACTTGCCCAGGTGGCGCAATCTGGCAGACGCACCGGTTTCAGAAACCGGTTGTTGTGGGTTCGAGTCCCACCCTGGGCACCACTTCACGCTGGAGTGGCGCAAGTGGAAGACGCAACGAGCTTAAACCTCGTGTGGTGCGGGTTCGAATCCCGCCTCCAGCACTCTCAGGTACCTACGCGTTGTCGTGGGTAGGTGGACTATTGCTCGCCCGAGTGGCGCAACTGGCAGACGCACCGGCTTGAGGATAAGTCTCCTCGGAGATCACTTTCTGCAGGAATTCGTGTGCGGGCCTCGGCTGGAAGACCCGGAAGACCAGCTCACGCTCCGATAGAACGTTAAGCCGCGCGAACAAGAACGCATTGGGCGTCTTGCCACCGCATAGGGCTGCAGTAAGAACGTCCTCATACGCGTACAGGAGCTCTGACTCCTCCTCGGTCGGAAGTTCATGGTCGTTGCACTCCCTAAGTGTGAACACAAGGGACAAGTGCCAACGAAAAACACGTTGGCCTGGGAATGCGGCGTACTCATGGAACACCGTGCCTACACCCGGCATCCCTTCCTCCGTCCACTCAATGATGGTCGACTCGCTCGACTTCGGAAGTCGCACCCGAACACGCTCGCTCACCAATGCCGCCTAACGCTCTAGCACAGACGCGCTTGAGGCGAGGGCCGCTCCGGCGGTAGCCGGAGTGGTGCTCGGGTCAAGCGACAGCTGCTGCGGTAGGTTAGGCGGCGGCGCTGTACGGTCCACACTCATAGGTAACACTTTCGTCAAGAGACATAGGTAACAGCTTCTTCCAATCTTGGGCGCACCGCAAGGAGGTGCCCTATGCCCTGGAGTGAAACGTCACCTATGGACCAGAAAGTACGATTCGTCTCCGACTACCTGCGAGGCACCTTCACCGTCACTGAACTCTGCCAGCGCTACGGCGTCAGCAGAAAAACCGGGTACAAGTGGATCGACCGCTACGTCAGACGCGGCCCGGAAGGCCTCGAGGACTACTCCAAACGCCCCTACACCAGCCCTACCAAGACACCTGATGAGATCCAAGCGCTTATCCTACAGACTCGAAAACGCCACCCCAGCTGGGGCGGCAAGAAGATCCTTCAGTTCCTGACCCCGCGCCACCCAAAACTCGACTTCCCTTCCCGCACGACCGTCTGCAACATCCTCAAGCGACACGGTGTCGCAGCAGCACCCACCCGACGGCGCAAGCCCGGACACCCGGGCAAGCCCGATACCTCATCCCTCGGGCCTAACGAACTCTGGGCCGCCGACTACAAGGGCGAGTTCAAAACCCGCGATGGCATCTACTGCTACCCACTTACGATTACCGATGACTACAGCCGCATGCTGCTCGCATGCCAGAGCTTGCTCTCCACCAAAGTCGTCGATGCAAAGCGCGTTTTCACCCGTATTTTCCACGAGTATGGCCTGCCGGCACGCATCCGTACCGACAACGGCGTGCCCTTCGCCACCAACACTCTAGGACGACTCTCCAAGCTCTCCGCCTGGTGGGTCAGGCTCGGCGTCATCCCTGAGTTCATACAGCCCGGCCGGCCTCAACAAAACGGTCGACATGAACGCATGCATCGGACCTTGAAGCGCGAGGCCACTCGCCCTCCTGCCGGCAACCTCAACGCGCAGCAGCGCAAGTTCAACACCTTCGTCAACGAGTTCAATCACGAGCGCCCCCACGACGCCCTAGATGGCAGAACACCCGCCCAATGCTATCAGCCTTCAAACCGTCAGATGCCCCACAAGATCCCACCTATCGAATACCCAGATCGCTTCGAGGTGAGGCTAGTCTCTGCCAATGGCGGGATACGGTGGAATCGCCAATGGGTCTGCGCTTCCACAACGCTTGCTAGCGAGTACATTGGCTTCGAGG
>JBCBZW010000193.1 GCA_039815145.1 Pseudomonadota bacterium | reverse complement strand
CGCGTGCGGCGCCTTGAGGACGGCTCCCTGTCCTACCTGGGACGCACGGACTTCCAGCTCAAGGTGCGCGGCTTCCGCGTGGAGCCGGAGGAGATCGAGGCGGTTCTCTCTGCGCACCCGGACGTCGCGCAGGTGGCGGTCGGCCCCGCCGGCGAACAGCGCGGCGCCGACATCCGCCTGGCCGCGTGGGTGGCCCCTCGCCCCGGGGCGCGTCTCGAGTCAGGCGCTCTGCGCGAGTGGGTGAGAACGCGACTGCCCGTGTACATGCGGCCTGGCCATTGGGTCCTGCTGCGCACGCTGCCTTTGACGGCGAACGGCAAGATCGATCGCCAGTCACTGCCGGCGCCGGAGACGGAGCGGCCCGACCTCGACACCCACTTCGTGGCGCCACGGGGACGCGTCGAGCGCGACATCGCGGGGATCTGGGCGGAGCTGCTGGGCTTAGAGCGCGTGGGGGTGGAGGACAACTTCTTCGACCTAGGCGGCCATTCGCTGCTGTTAGTTCAGCTCATGAGCCGCCTGGAGAGCCGCTTCGAGCGAGAGATTCTGATCACCGAACTGTTCCGCTATCCCACGGTGGCGACCCAGGCGCGATGGATCGGCGACTTGCCGTCCACGAGCGTGCCGATCGTCGATAGCCCCACGTCTGCGACTCCCCGCCAGGCTCCCGTCGTGTCAGCACCCATCGCCGACGGCGCCGACGACCGTATCGCCGTGGTCGGCATGGCGGCACGCTTTCCAGAGGCGCCGACCGTCGACGCCTTCTGGGAGAACCTTCGCAGCGGTCGCGACGGCGTCCGACGCCTCGACGTCGAGGCGTTGCGCGCGGCCGGCGTCGACGCACGCCTCCTCGACGATCCGCGCTACGTGCCGGCGAGTCCCGTCCTCGACGACATCGAGCGCTTCGATGCAAGCTTCTTCTCGATCCCGCCGCGCCAGGCGGAGATCATGGATCCGCAGCACCGGCTGCTCATCGAGCTGGCCTGGACGTCACTGGAGCATGCGGGAATCGCGCCGGGTCGGGACGCCGGACGAGTCGGCGTCTTCGCCGGGGCGGGCCTCGGCAGCTACTTCCTGACCAATCTGGCCACCTCGCCCGCGCTCGTGGCCGGGGTCGGCGCCACCGCTGTGCGCCATGCGAACCGAATCGATAACTTAGCCACGCGTATCGCCTACCATCTCGATCTCGACGGTCCCGCCGTGACCGTGCAGTCGGGCTGCTCGTCGTCCTTGGTCGCGGTGCACCTCGCGGCCCAAAGCTTGCGCAGCGGCGATGCGAATGTCGCCCTGGCCGGTGGGGTCACGGTCAATGCGCTGCAGGGACGCGGCTACCGTTATCAGCCAGGCGGGATCAACTCTCCCGATGGGCGCTGCCGTGCCTTCGACGCGCAGGCCGCCGGCACGGTCTTCGGCAGCGGCCTCGGCATGGTGGTGTTGAAGCGCCTGGACGATGCGCTCGCCGATGGCGACACGATCCATGCGGTGCTCCTCGGCTCGGCGATGAACAACGATGGCGCCGCCAAACCCGGCTATTCGGCGCCCGGACTCGACGGGCAGGCGCGCGTCATCTCCCATGCGCTCGCCCGCGCGGGCGTCGCCCCGGAGGAGGTCGACTTCATCGAGGCCCACGGCACCGGCACGAACATCGGCGATCCCATCGAGGTGGCCGCCCTTACGCAGGCCTTCGGCGGGGTGCAGGCACCGCGCGGGTCGACCTGGCTAGGGTCGGTCAAGTCGAACATCGGTCATCTCGACGCGGCGGCCGGCGTAGCGGGTTTCATCAAGGCCATACTCGCTCTGTCCCACGGCGAACTGCCGCCGACGCTGCACGTTGAACAACCCAATCCGCGCCTGGCGCTGGAGGAATCGCCGTTCAAGCTCGCCACGGCGTGCGAGCCCCTGACGCGTCCGCCAGAGCAACGGCGGGCGGGGGTGAGCTCCTTCGGTATCGGCGGGACCAATGTGCATGCGGTCCTGGGGGGTCCCCCGTTACCGACTGCTTCATCCGCCTCTGGGCCCGAGGATGGGCCGAGAGCCACATGGCTGACCTTGTCGGCGCAGCGCGAAGAGGCGCTCACGCAGATCGGCAGGTCACTCGCCGATCACCTGGCGTGTCGACCGGATCTCGCGCTCACGGATGTCGCGTGGACCCTCGCGACGGGACGCCGCGCGCTCGCGCTACGCCGCACCGTCGTCTGCGCGAACCGCGACGAGGCCATCCGCGCTCTGCGCGGCGAGTCACCTGAGCGCGTGCGTAGCCGTACGGCGCTGGCACGCGATGCCTCGGTCGCGTTCCTATTCCCCGGACAGGGCGCCCAGACGCCCGGTATGGCGTCGGTGCCGCACGCTACCGATCGGGCGTTCCGTGAGGCCTTCGAGGAGATACTGCAGGCGATGGACGTGGCCCTCGCCCGAGTGGAGGTATCGGCGCCTCACGGCTTGCGGAACTTGCTGCTGGATGCAGAGCTGGCTGACGGGGAGGAGCTGTTGGCGCGTACGGAGTTGGCGCAGCCGGCCCTCTTTGTCTTTGAACTCGCCCTGGCGAGAGCGTGGTCGGCGCGCGGTGTCGACGCCAGCGCGCTGCTGGGGCACAGCCTTGGCGAGCTGGTAGCCGCGACCCAAGCCGGGGTGTTTGCCGTGGAGGATGCGGCTTACCTGGTCGCGCTGCGCGGCAAGCTGCTGGCCGCCCAAGCAACAGGGACGATGCTCGCCGTACGCGGGGGACGGGAGGAGGTCGAAGCGCTGCTGGCGCGAGGCGAGACCCCTGGCGTTCACCTTAGCGCGGTGAACGGACCCACCGACGTGACCGTCGGCGGTCACGAGGATGCGATCGCAGCCTTTGCGAAGCTGCTAAGCGAGGAAGAGGTGCTCTACCGCCAGCTGGTCACCTCCCACGCCTTCCACGTTCCCGCGATGGCGCCCGCGGTAGGGCCGTTCCGCGAAGCGGTGGCCGCCGTTGAGCGTCATGCACCGCAAACGCCGATCGTCTCCGCGCACACGGGGCGGTGGATGGCGGCCGAGCAAGCACAGGACCCGAGCTTCTGGGCCGAACAGCTCGTCTCGCCCGTCTGCTTCGTCGATGCGCTCGTCACCCTGGTGGAAGATACGGACGCCATCGGCTTGGAAGTAGGACCCGGGCGAGCGCTGGCGTCGCTGGCCGCCCGCCAGGGCGACCTGTCGGTGGTGCCGACGCTGCCGGGGGATGCGGGGGCTGGTGATCCGCTCACGCTTGCGTCGTCGGAGTTGTGGCTGCGCGGCGCCAAACTGGACTTTGCGCGGGCCCTGCCAGGCGGGCGCGGTCGACGGATTCCCTTGCCAACCTATCCATTCGCTCGCGAGCGTCACTGGGTAGACCCTGCGCCCGGTGCCGACCTTCTGGGTCTGCGAGGGGCGATCTCCGCATCGTCTGGAACGGGGTCGACGCCAGGTAGCGGGGCCACTGCGCCATCGGAGCAAGAAGCCGCTGGGGTGCCAACACCCACGATGCGCTCGACACCCTACGCGGCCCCGACGAGCGACCTGGAACACACGGTGGCTCAGATCTGGGAGCAGGTGCTCGGGATCACGAAGATCGGCCGCGACGACGACTTCTTCGAGCTCGGCGGCGATTCGCTCCAGGCCCTGCAGGTGCTAGCCCAGCTTCAGGAGGCAGGCTTCGGCGTGGATCCCGCGGACCTCTTCGAAAGCCAGACCGTGGCGGCCCTGAGCGCCGTGCTTCGTCCTGTGCAGGGCGATGGCGGCGAGGCGTTGGAGGCAGCCGCTGGCGCGGACGGAGCTACGCGGGTGATACCTATTCAGTACGTCAGTGCCCTGGCCGAGGCGCGCACGCCCGAGGAATTCTTGGCGTCCGTGCAGCGGAGCGCGACGGAGAGTGCGTCGGCGGCGCGTCGGATCGTGTCGTGGACTGCGCAGCAGCGGCGATGGTTGACCGCGGGCGGGGCACCGGTGGGCGTACAGATTGCAGTGCCAAGCAAGGCCCAGGCGGGCACGCTCAGCGAAGCGGCGCTGCGGGCGGCGACGACCGCGTGCACGCAACGTCATGGCTGCCTGCGTCTTCGCGCGGCCCGGGCACACGGCGACTGGGTACAACGCTTGGTGGGCGAAGAGCAGGCACCGTGGCTCATCGCGTCCCATGCAACATCGCCACAGCGCACGCCTACCCAAGTTTTGCGTGAGGTGGCCGAGGTGCTCGACCCCGTCGCCGGCCCTGTTGCTGCCGCCGCTCGCCTGGAGAGTGCGGACGGAGTCGAGCTGGCAGTGCTCGTACATGGTCTCATCGCCGACGGTGCTTCTCTGCAACCGTTGCTGGCCGATGTCATCGCGGAGCTCCATGCGGTGACCGCAGACTCTTCCGCCGAGGTGACCGTGGGCGATGGTGTAGATCCTGCGGCTGGGTGTTTCGCCCAACACGCCGAAGCGTCGTTGTTGCGCGCGTTGGATGCGCCAGCCTCACCGGTGAACGGACATGGTGCTGGCGGGCTACCGCGCGACATGCCCCTCGGTGAGGCGCTCGCGGGGGACGTCGCGACGCTCACCCAGTCGGTCGGCCAGGCGCCCGCGTCGTTCGCGCTGCTGGTGACGGCGGTGGCTGAAGTGATCGGCGCCTGGAAAGGGATCGATCAGGCCACGCTCGCGGTGGAAGTGGATGAGCGGGCAGCAGCGGCTTACCCGACAGGCGCGGTAGGTGCCTACACACGGCACGTGGATATCGTGGTCGACGCTGATGCCGGGGACTGGCCTCCTGCCGTCGAGAAGGTTCAGGCAGCGCTCGACGAGATCTGCAGCACGACGCCCGATCCGCAGAGAGATGCGGCGACGCCTTCTTGCGCCGAAGTGCTGGTGCGAGCGCGACCGATGGCCGCCGGTAGCGTGGGAGACTGGCCGTTGGCGCCGGCACCGTTGCCGACGCCATGGTCCTGCGCTGAGGCACGGCGCGAGCACCTGTTGGAGATTGAGCTTGTCAGCGAGGCCGTGCCCGATGGGTCGGTGCAACTCGCCATCACCTACTCGCCGCAGGTACACCGTGTCGACACGGTGGCGGGGCTCGCGCAGCGGATCGCCGAGTGTCTTCAACGGGCCGACGTGCCGGTGACGTCTGACAACGCCGCAATTGAGCCTACGGGGAAGATAGAGACAGGCCCTGCACATCCCACGGAGTTGGCATCGGCGACAAGTGAGCGCTCGGCGGGCGACGACGACGTCGCCGCCCCGAGCAGCGTGAGTGCTAGCCAGATCAAGGCCAGCGACCTAGAGCGGCTGTTGGGCCTCGCGCAAACCGCCACCCACCATGATGCGCGCGAGGAAGACGCGTCGTGACGACGAATGCCCCGGACGTCGAGGATATCTACGAGCTCACTCCCGCTCAGGCGGGCATGCTCTTCCACACGCTCGGCAGCCCGGGGACGGGCACCTACGTGCAGCAGCTATGGTGGACCCTCGAGGGCGAGCTCGACACCACCGAACTCACGCAGGCGTGGGAACGCGTAGCCTCGCGCCATGGCGTGCTGCGCACGAGCTTCCACTGGGAGGGGCTCGAGCGGCCCTATCAGATGGTTCATCGCCGTGTGCGGACACCGGTGATCGACGAGGACCTCAGCGCCCTTGGGTCCGCCGAGCAGGCCGCGCGCCTGGCCGACGTGTTGACCAACGACAGGCGCAAGGGTTTCGACCTCACACGCGCACCAGCGGTGCGCCTGCACCGCTATCGGCTCGGCGAGCAGCGCCAGCGCATCATGCTGACCTACCACCATATCCTCCTCGATGGCTGGTCCGTGCCGGTGGTGTCCCGAGAGTTGCTGCTCGAGGTGGCGGCCGCACGCGAGGGGAAGGCGCTCACGTTGCCCCCGTCGGTTCCGTTCTCCACCCACGTCAGGCGCGTCATGGCGGCGGATCAGGCGGCGGCCACCGCGCACTGGCGTGAACGCCTGGCAGACGTCACTACCCCGAGCTACGCGGGGGTCATGGCCCGCACCGCGCGGCACGGTGGGAAGGCGACGGCGGTGAGCAAGCACGCCGTGACCCTTCCCGCCGAGGCGGCCGAACGGGTCGAAGCCGCCGCGCGCGACGCTGGGGTGACCCTCGGTACCATGGCGCTAGGCGCCTGGGCTATCGCCTTGTCGGGTCTCAGCGGGCGCACCGATGTGCTCTTTGGCGTGACCTCGAGTGGGCGTGACGCGGCCGTGACCACGGCGATCGCCGGTGCTAAGGCGACCCCGACCGTGGGCATGTGCCTGACGACCTTACCGCTGCGCACAGACCTCGAGTCGGCCCACTCCCTGCGGGACTGGCTGCGCGCTCTACAGCGTCGCCAGGCCGAGGATCGGCGCTACGAGCATACGCCGCTTACCCAATTGCGCGGTTTGGCGGGTCTGCCCGGCGATGTGTCGCTGTTCGACAGCATCGTGGTGGTGGGCAACACGCCACTGGGGACCCTGCAGCACGCCGCGGGTCGCTTCAGCGACCTGCGCATCACCGAGCTCGGCGACTTCGAGAAGACCAACTACCCCTTCACCCTGATGGTGTCGCCGCGGTCGGGTATTGCCGTACAGGGGCTCGGGGGCACGGGGACGGATCCTGAAGCGGTGGCGCGTGCGGTGCAGCTGTTTGCGCGCGTGCTGAGTGCGATGCCTGACTACCTCGACGCGTCACCCCTGCACGTACCGCTTGCCGACGACGACCTGGAGACGGCTGCACCGATGTCGGACGCGGTCGATCCAGGGCTCGAGGTGGACGAGCCGATAGCGCGTGTTCTGCAACACGGCCGCACTAAACCGCGGGCGGTCGCGCTGACGTTAGAAGAGCGAAGCGTCACCTACGGGGAATTGGCGACGCGCGTGCGCGCACGGGCGCAGCAGCTGCGTGCAGCGGGCGTCGTGCCGGGCGATCGTGTCGCCATCGCGGCGGAGCCGGGCATCAACCTCGTCGAGGCGCTGCTCGCAGTACTGCACTGTGGCGCTGCTTGCGTGCCGCTGGATCCCGAGCAGCCCGCCGGTCGACGCCGGCGGATGCTCGAGATCGCGACGCCGGCGGCGGTGCTGAGCAGCAACAGTTTTCTCGAGGAGTTGATCTCGCGCGCACCGTCGACCTCGATCGGTGCGCCGCCAGAGATCCTGTCATTGGATGACCCCGCACCTGACGCCACCGATAGCGCGACGACGTTGCCGCCGATGGAGCAGGGTGGCGGGCTCTCGCGACCCGCCTACGTGCTGTTCACCTCCGGCTCCACCGGCACGCCGAAGGGCGTGGTGCTACCGATGGACACGCTCGCGCGCCTCGTCCGCTG
>JBCBZW010000192.1 GCA_039815145.1 Pseudomonadota bacterium | reverse complement strand
GGTGCTAGCTCGCGGTACTCACCGTCAGCCAACGCTGCCTCGACGGCGTCCACCAGCTCCTGGCGAGAAAACGGCTTGGGAATGCTGATGGCGCCCTCGGGAATCTTGGAGTGCCCCTGCAGCAGGGGCGCGGCGTAGCCCGACATGTAGATAGCCCGCACGTTCGGGTGACGCTCTCGCACCGCCTCGCTGAGGGCATCTCCTGACATGCTCGGCATCACGACATCGCTGAGCAGCAAGGTGGGCGGCGCGGTGCCACCATCCAGTCGCTGCAGCACCTCGCGCGGATCACCGAAGCTCTCCACCGTGTGGCCGTGGCCGCGCAGGATGCCCTCGACCAGCAGCCGCAGCATGGGCCGATCTTCCACCACCCACACCGTGGCGAGGCGTGGCGCCGATGTTCCGGCGCTCTGCGCCTGTCGCGTGGGCGCCTGCGGGTCCTTCCGAGGCAGCGAGACGACGAAGGTCGACCCTTCGCCAAGCGCCGAGCGCGCGGTCACCTCGCCGCTGTGTCGTTCCACCACGGTGCGAACGCTGGCCAGGCCCAGGCCGGCGCCCGTCTCGCGTGTGGTGAACAGCGGTTCGAAGATCCGCGCGAGCGTGTCCGGCGCCATGCCGGTGCCGTCATCTTCCACCTGAATCCGCACGCCCTCGCGGTCGCCGACGACGCTCACCTGAATCCGTCCGCCGGGCCGCACGGCCTGCGTCGCGTTCATGACGAGATTGCACAGCACTTGCTGCATGCGACGCGGATCGATGTCGGCCCAGATCTCGCTCGCCGGCGGCTCGATGGCGAAGTGGATGTTCTCAGGCACGATCGAGCGCAGCAGCGGCTCCGTGTCTGCCAGGAAGTGACCGAGCTCAGATCGGGCGAGCGCGAGTGGCGAGGCCCGCACGAAGTCCAACAGGCGGTAGGCGATGTCGCTCGCATACTCAGCGGCTTGCAGCATGGCCTCGCAATTGGATTTCGTGGCCTCGCTCTGGGCACGGTCAGCCAGCAGGCTCGCCTGACAGGTAATCACGGTTAACGCATTGTTCAGGTCGTGGGCGACGGCCGCGGCCAGCTGTCCTGCGGCGCCAGCCTGCGAGACGTGTTTGAGTTGCTCGTGCAGCGCGTTGGCCTCTTCCTCCAGGGCGATCAGGCGTGTGCGGTCGACGGTCACGCCCACGATGAGCGCGGGCCGACCGTCCTCCGTGCGCGCAACCACTTCCCCGCGATCGAGGATGTGCCTGACGCTGTCGTCCTCATGGGTCGCCCGAAAGGTCGCGGCGTACTCGCCCTCGGTGTAGGCGCGCGCGAAGGCCTCGCTCAGGGCCTGTTGGTCCTCCGGGTGTACGTGATCCTGGATCCAGGTGAGGTTGACCGTGCCGGGGGTCATGCCGATCAGCTCGTAGGAGCGCGGCGACCACCACAAATCCTGTGCGACCGCGTCGTAGCTCCACAGGCCGAAGCCATGACGCTCCAACACGCGTCGGTAGGCCGCTTCGATCGCGCTGGGTTCGACGGCCGGGTGGGCTTCGCGGAGGGTGACCAGGACGCCGCCGTCTGTGGCCCGCGCCGCGAACAGCTTCACGTGGGCGTCGTTGGGCCTGGCGATCTCAACGGCGTGCTCCTGCTTGGTCTTCAGCTGCTCGCGAACCGTCTGCAGGGCGGTGACCAACTCAGCGCCGAGGGCGTGCTCGGTCCAGGCGTTCGGATCGTCGGAGAGGCCGTAGAAGCTCCGGGCGCGTGCGTTGACGTAGGTGATACGCCCCGCGGCGTTCAGCATCAGGGCGCCGGCATCGAGGCAATCCAGTGCGTTCTCGAAGGGACAGCTGTGCTTGCCTGCGCCGCGGCGCGCGGCGCGGCCTGGCGGCTGTGTCACGAGCATGCTGGGGTACCTAGCGAGCGTGAATGCATGCTGAGGTGAGTAACACGGCGGGTCGCTCCCCTCAAGGCCAACTGTTGTCCATGTTGCTGCAGCCTATTCCCTGGGGTCTCCGGGTTATTTGTGCGCTATCTTTCTGGCGCGTCGATGGAAGCAGGCTGGCGGTGGGCACTTTGGCCATCGATGCGGCCGCTCAATCGCGTCTTTACGTTTACTTGCGCAGGCGGCGCATTCCTCAACACGGGCGCTCCTAGACTCACCGGAAATCCACCACAGGTTGGTCAAGGAGTTCCCGATGTCCCTAGCAACCCACTGCCCCCGTACGCCCCGAAGCTTTCAGCCCGATCCCGTCAAGAGCCTGTCTGGGCTGTTCGTTCTCGGCCTCGTGACCTTGGCGCTTGTGGCGCCCAACTTCGCGCATGCGCAAGCATTCGACGATGGTACTGCCCCCGGTTGGCCGATCCTTGCCGGACTCACCGACAGTGATGTTCGTCCATGCGACGCCAGCACGCCTTCAGCCCTCGATAGCGCCGATCCTCGCGTCACCTTTGATTCCCGGGTCGTGCACCTGGGAAGCCTGCAGAGTGACGCTCCGAACGCCCTGGATCCGAGCGCGTTTCTCGTCCGCGTAACGGCAGACGGGCGCCAAGTCACGGCGCTCTGTGAAGGGATGCGCTTTCTCGAGGTGACGTCCGCCGCTACAGCAGCCACTGTCGTGGACGCTGATGTAGGGGAGTAGCTGGGAATCGTGCCGCTCCATGGACGAGCGTGTACTCAACGACCACCCTAGGCGATCAGTCCGTGCAGCGTCCGCGCGGTGGCACCACCGTCGTCGCATCCAACAGGCGATCGCGCCACTTCAAGGACCAGTGCAGATGCGGCCCCGTCACTCGCCCGCTCATGCCCACCTTGCCGATGGGGTCGCCCTGGCGCACGCGCGTACCGGGCGCTACATCCACGGAGGACAGATGCATGAGGGCGCTCTCGAGGGACTGCCCGTGGTCGATCAGCACCAGGCCGCCCTCGAAGAACATGCCGGGCGAGGCCAGGCGCACGATGCCATCGGCCGGGGCACCCACCACCGTACCGATGTAATTCATTGGGTTCATGCCGTCCGGCGCGGCCACGTCGACGCCGGAGTGCGGCCGTCGCGGGTTGCCGTTGATGATGCGGCGGGAGCCGAAGGGGCTGGAGACGCAACCGGCGACGGGCCACTCGAAGCGAGTCACCCACATCGCCTCCTCACTGCGCTCGGCGCGCGCGCGTTGTTTGACCTCCCGGTCCGCGGCGATCTTCTCGAGATCTTCGGGGAGGTAGGGGTTGGCCTTGCGCTCGGTGACCGTGATGGCGCTCTCGCGCCAGCCGTGGGGCGCGACGTCGAACACGATTGGCGGCGCAGCAGTGCCCGAGGGTGAGGTGAGGTGCAACTCGGCCCGCGGGCCGTGATCGCGGTCGAAGCCGATGACGAAGCGGCCGCCGTCGTCGAGGGTGACGTCGTAGCGGGCGGTCTCCTCGCCGGCCGCATCGAAGCTCAGCAGGCGCGCGGTGCTGCCGGGGTCCGTGCGGCCGAAGATCAGGCTGCCCTGGCGCGGATCGCCGTCGAGCACCAGGGGATCCGCCAGGGTGCTCACGCTGAGGGCCACCAGCATCAGGCCGGCAGCCGGCGCTCGCCTGCTCCCCATCAGGCGGTGCTGACGGCCTGGGAGCCGGCGTCCGCCTCGTGGTCTGCCGCGGCGCCTTCGCGTTCAGATGGGTCGATCTTGGTGATCGTGAAGCCCGTGTAGCCGTAGATGGCCGAGACGAAGGGGCAGATCAGGTTGAAGAAGGTGAAGGGCAGATAGGCGAGGGTGGCCACGCCGAGCGTGCCCGCCATGTAGGCGCCGCAGGTGTTCCAGGGCACGAGGGCGGAGGTGAGCGTGCCCGAGTCTTCCACGGCGCGGGAGAGGTTCTTCGGATCCAGGCCCCGGCGTTCGAACTCAGCGCGGTACATCTTGCCCGGCAGCACCATGGCCATGTACTGGTCAGCGGCCAGCACGTTGATACCGATGCACGTGCCGAGCACGGCGGTGATCAGTGCCCCGGTCGATTTGGCAGCGGCCAGGGCAGATCGCACCAGGCGCTCCAGCATGCCGCCGCGCTCCAGCACGGAGCCGAAGGTGAGCGCCGTGATGATCAGCCAGATCGTGTTCAGCATGCTGCCCATGCCGCCGCGCGAGAGCAGGGAATCGACCGTCTCGTTACCGGTGCTGGCCACGTAGCCACTCGAGAGGGAGACCCATACGCCCTTGAGGTAAGCCATCCCGGTGGAAATCCCCTCCGCATCCGCCCGCGCCAGCACCAGCTGCGGCTGCAGGATCACGGCCATCACGCCGCCGAGGAGCGCACCTATCATGATCGTTGGGAAGGCGGGGAACTTGCGCAGGGCGAGGGTCAGCACCACCAGCAGCGGGATCAGGGTGAGGATGGAGAGATCGAAGGTATTGGCCAGCGCTTCGGTGGTGGCCTGGGCCTGGGAGTCGTTGAGGTCTGCGGATTGGCCGAGACCGATGATGGTGAACAACACCAGGGCGATCAACAACGAGGGGACGGTGGTCGCCGTCATGTGCCGGATGTGAGTGAAGATGTCGGTGCCGGCGACGGCAGGTGCCAGGTTGGTGGTATCGGACAGGGGCGACATCTTGTCGCCGAAGTAGGCGCCTGAGATGACCGCACCGGCCGTCATCGCCGGTGATAAGCCGAGGCCTGCGGCGACGCCGATCAAGCCCACGCCCACCGTGCCGGCGGTGGTCCAGGAGCTGCCGATGGCGAGCGCCGTCACCGCGCAGATCAGGCAGCTTGCCGCGAAGAATACCGACGGGTTCAGCAGCTTCAGGCCGTAGTAGATCATCGACGGCACGGTGCCGGAGAGCATCCAGGTGCCGATCAAAGCGCCCACGGCGAGCAGGATCAGGATCGCCCCCATGGCGGTGGAGATGCCCTTGATCACCGCCGCTTCGATGTCCTTCCACGTGTGGCCGTGGCGCACGGCGATGATCACGCCGACGCCGCCCGCGAGGAGCAGGGCGATCTGGTTGGCGCCGTAGGAGGAGTCGGAGCCGAAGAGATACACGGAGGCGGAGAGTAAGGCGATCAGCACCAGCACGGGCGTCGCCGCCTCGAGCAGGGAGACGGGCGTGATGGTCGGGGCGGGGGCTTGGGCTTTCATCGCTGCATCGTAGCATCCGATCGCAAGAAGGGCCGCGTTGCGCCGCGGCGCTCGTGCGCTGAGGCGTTCGCTTCGATCCCGCCCCAACTTTCCGCGCGAAATCGCGTCTAATGGAATGTTCTACAACACAACACGGATGCGCCGACTATGCCTGCAACGTTCTCTCGGACCCTTCTCGCGGGGCTGCTCAGCCTGCTCCTATCGCTCAACGCCTTCGCGGCTGACGCCGACGGCGAGGACGGCGGGGGTGCGCCGGCGAAGGCCGAGCCCGCCGCCGAGGCCGCGACGGCGGCCGACGGCGAGAAGGCCGAGGAGAAGAAGGAGGAAAAGGCGAAGTCCATCGCCGAGATCACGGAGAAGTCCGAGCGACTGGACGGGCTGTTCACCCTGTTCCGTGATCCCAAGGCCGGCACCACGCGCATGCTCCTGCGCCCCGAGCAGCTCGACCAGGAGTACATCTACTGGGTGCAGGTGGCCAACGGCATCGTCGACGTGGGCCTGTTCAAGGGCGCCTACGGCTCCAGTGAGATACTCGAGTTCCGGCGCCAGTTCGACAGCATCGAGATCCATCGCAAGAACACCTCGTTCTACTTCGATCCCGCGAGCCCCCTGGCACGCGCCGCGGACGCCAACATCTCCGAAGCCATCGTCGCCGTGGTCAAGATCGCGGCCGAGGACGAGGAGACCGGCGAGATCCTCATCGATGCGGACAAGCTCTTCGCCACCGAAGCGCTGATGCAGGTGACCCCGACCCCGCAGCCGGGCCAGGACCCGAAGACGACCTTCAGCCTTGGCAAGCTCGACGCGGGCAGGTCGCGCATCCTCAACTTGCGCAGCTACCCGAAGAACACGGACGTGGAGGTGCGCTACGCCTTCCACAATCCAACGCCCCTGGTGGCCGGTACCCAGGCTGTCACCGATGCCCGCAACGTCGCTATCCGCGTCATGCACAGCTTCATCGCCATGCCCGACAGCGACTACAAGCCCCGCGCCGACGACGCGCGCGTCGGTTACTTCGGCGGTCAAGTCACGGATCTCACGTCGATGGACGCGGCGCCCTACCGCGATCTCATCGCGCGCTGGAACCTGGTGAAGGAAAAGCCCGGCGCGCCCATGAGCGAGCCGGTCACACCGATCACCTGGTGGATCGAGAACACCACGCCCACCGAGTACCGCGACCTCATCCGCGACGCGGCGCTGGCCTGGAACACGTCTTTCGAGAAGATCGGCTTCCGCAATGCCTTGGTGGTGAAGATCCAACCGGACGATGCCGATTGGGATGCGGGCGACATCCGCTACAACGTGCTGCGCTGGACGTCCTCGCCGAATCCGCCCTTCGGCGGCTACGGCCCGTCCTTCACCAATCCGCGCACGGGCGAGATCATCGGTGCCGATGTGATGCTCGAGTACTCCTTCATGTCTCGGCGCCTGCGCACCCGGCAACTGATCCAGGAGCCGACGGCCCTGGCCCCGGCCGAGACGTCGCCCGTCGGCAACCGCGGACACTTCTTCGCCAATCACTTCTGTTCGCTCCAGCATGGCCTGGAGGTGAACAACGTGTTCGCGAGCCTCGCGGCGCAGACCCTCTACGGCATGGACGATGAGATCGACCAGCAGCTCACCCGCGACACCATGCACTACCTGATCCTGCACGAGCTCGGCCACACCCTGGGTTTCAACCACAACATGAAGGCCACCCAGCTGCTCACCCCCGCCCAGGCCCGCGACAAGGACATGATGGCGATGGGCGTGGTGGCGGGATCCGTGATGGACTACCCGGCCGTGAACTTCGCGCCGACGCGCGAGGAGCAGACCCTGTTCTACTCGATTGCGCCGGGCCCCTACGACGACTGGATCATCGAGTACGGCTATTCCGAAGCGCTGGCGGACCCCGTCGCCGAGCGCGCCCGCCTGGAGAAGATCCTGGCCAAGTCCACGGACCCAACGCTCGCCTTCGGTAACGACGCCGACGACATGCGCGCCCCGGGCTTCGGTATCGATCCGCGCGTGAACATCTACGACATGACGTCCGATGCGCTGACCTTCGCTGCGGACCAGATCGACATCATGCAAAGCACGCTCAAGGCGCTGCCCTCGAAGCCGCCGGCCAACGGCAAGTCCTACCAGGAGACGGCAGCCGGGGTGACGGCGTTGCTCGCCGTGTGGCGCAACTCGGCCATGGTGGCCTCGCGTTACGTGGGCGGCGTGCAGGTGGATCGTGCGGTGGTGGGCCAGGACGGCGGTGGCGATCCGCTCACGCCGATCGCCGCAGACCGTCAGCGCGAG
>JBCBZW010000191.1 GCA_039815145.1 Pseudomonadota bacterium | reverse complement strand
GGTGCAGAACATCGTCAACACGGAATCGGTGGGCGTGGGCGTGCGGGTGATCGCCAAGGGCACCTGGGGCTTCGCCGCGACGAATGCCCTGACGCCAGCCGCCGTGGCGCAGGCCGCTGAGCGAGCCGTCGCCATCGCCAAGGCCAATTCGAAGTACCAGACCGAACCCGTGCGCCTGGCGCCGGTGAAGGGCGCGGGTGAGGTGCAGTGGCAAACGCCGATCGCGCGCAACGCCATGCGGGTGCCGATCAAGGACAAGATCGAGTTGCTGATGGCGGTGAACGACGCCGCGCTCACGGCGGGCGCGAGCTTCATCAACTCGAGCCTGTTCCTGGTCAACGAGCGCAAGTACTTCGCGTCCACCGACGGCTCCTTCATCGATCAGGACGTACACCGCCTGTGGGCGCCCTTCTTCGCCACGGGCGTCGACTCGGAATCTGGCAAGTTCCGCACGCGCAACGGACTCAGCGCGCCGGTCGGCATGGGCTGGGAGTACCTCGACGGCCGCGAGGAAGATAAGGTGCGCACGGCCACCACCCTCTACAACCGCTCCTACGACATGGTGGAGGACGCCGCCAACGCCGGCCGCGAACTGCAGGAGAAGCTCAAGGCCAAGTCCGTCACCCCGGGCAAGTACGACCTGGTGCTGGACCCCTCGCACCTGTTCCTCACCATCCACGAGTCCGTCGGCCATCCGCTGGAGCTCGACCGGGTACTCGGCTACGAGGCCAACTTCGCCGGCACCAGCTTCGCCACCCTGGATAAGTGGCGCAGCGGCAAGTTCGCCTATGGGTCGAAGCTAGTGAATCTGATCGCCGACAAGACCCAACCGGGATCCCTCGGCGCCGTGGCCTACGATGACGAGGGCGTGAAAACCAAAGAGTGGGATCTCGTGCGCGACGGCATCCTGGTCAACTACCAGGCGATCCGCGATCAAGCCCACATGATCGGCGAGAAGGCGTCGCACGGCTGCTGCTTCGCCGACAGCTGGGACAGCGTGCAATTCCAGCGCATGCCAAACGTCTCCCTGGCCCCGGGCAAGGAGGAGTACAGCGTGCAGCAGATGATCCGCGACGTGGAGCGCGGCATCTACATCGCGGGTCGCGGCTCCTACTCCATCGACCAGCAGCGCTACAACTTCCAGTTCGGCGGCCAGCTCTTCTACGAGATCAAGGACGGCGAGATCGTCGGCATGCTGGACGACGTGGCGTATCAGTCGAACACGCAGGAGTTCTGGAACTCGTGCTCCGCCCTCTGCGATGAGCGGGATTACCGTTTGGGGGGATCGTTCTTCGACGGCAAGGGTCAGCCCTCGCAGGTGAGCGCGGTGTCCCACGGCACGCCCACAGCGCGCTTCGACGGCATCAACGTGATCAACACGGCGCGCAAGCTGGGCTGACCCACGGTACTAGCAGCCTGTTGTAGCGTCTCAGGCGAGTGCGAGACAAGGCGGAAATCGACGAAAAAGCGCAGTGTACAAACGGTACATGAGCATTTTGAGTCGATTTCCAACGCCGGATCGTGCCGCCTGAGGCACTACAACAGGCTGCTAGGGCGCGGTCGCCACGCCGGTCTCGAGCTCGAACAACGCGCGCAGGATCCGCCGCCACTCCGCGTACTGCTCCGCCAGGCTCCCTTCGAGCTCCACCAGGGTGCCTTCCACCTCTTGCACCGTGGGGCTCGCCTGCGTGTCCAGCCGCGCAGCCCAGGCGGCCATGCGCTGCTCCTGCTCCTTGGCCCAGCGGTAGTCTTCGTAGCTCTGCTTGTAGCTCGAGTAGGAGCGCGCCTTGCGCCGGCGCTTGCGCTCCTTCTTGCTCGTGCTGGCGAAGCGCCCCTCGCGCTCCTCCACGTAGGCCAGCTGCTGGGCGTTGAAGCGGCGCCAGGTCTCGTAGCCAGCGCTCACCTCGTCCACGGCGCGCACGTAGAGCTGGTGCGAGGTGTCCTTCAGTTGCGCTTCCGTGAGGCGCACGCGGGCGATGCGGGCGATCATCGGGTCCTGCGCCGAGGGCAGGCGCACGGCGCGGTAGTGCGGGGGCATCAGGGGCGGCAGCACCTGTTCGGGGTCGTCGCTCCTCGGAGCGCGCTGCGGCGGTACCCACTCCACGTACGCGGCGAAGGGCTGGGGTGCCAAGGCCGCCGCGTAGCGCAGCTGGGAGATCTCGCGGATGAGGGTGAGATCGCGTTCGTCGTGGGCGTCGAGCGCCATGATCAGGTCGGTGGTGATGCGTGCGTACAGGGGCTGCAGGGCATCCACCTGCTGCTCGGTGGTGACCTTGTCATCCGGCGAGGTCAGGGGCACGGGGGTGGCGATGTAGTAGTCGCGCTCCAGCCAGCGCCGTCCGGTGGCGTCGATGGCCACCAGGGACAGCTCCAGCTCGCGGCCGTCCGAGCGCAGGATCTTGCCGCGCACGGTCAACTCGGCCGTCGTGTCCTCGCTCGGCACCACTCGGATCGTGCCGAAGCGCGCCGTGTCCACCAGTGCGCGCGTGAGCTCTACTGCGAAGTACTGCGCCTCCACCCGCCGGATCTCGGGGTAGATGCCCTGATCGAGCTGCTGGGCGCGGCTCACGGGCAGGCCCTGGTCGAGCAGGGGCACATCCACATCGAGCAGGGTCGGGCTGGCGGCGGCCACGCCGACCCAGCCTGCCAGCGCCAGCCAGGTGCCTGCGCGTAGCAACCTAACGATCATCATCACCTGCACAGACGCGACCGCGCGTGAGCGTATCGGCGCAATCTTCGCTCTCCTGGCGCAGGGGTTCGTAGCGGTTGTAGAAGCGGCTCACGGTGAAGGGCGAGGCCGCGCCGGGGCCGCGCAAGGTGGTCGCGATGTGCAGCTGATCGCCGTCCGGCGCCAGGGTGAACTGGTGGAAGATCGTCAGGCCGTCGGGCAGGCCGGTCTGGAACACCAGGCGCTCGTTCACCCAACCGCACAGTTCGCTGCTCATCACGCCCTGCTGGGAGAGGGGACGATCCGGATGGAAGACGCAGGTGAGGGCGAAGTCCTGGTCGCGCTCCACCGCGATGTCGAATTCCGTCTGGTCGATCTCGAGCACGGGGGAGCGGGTCACCTCGTCCGCCAGCTGCGCCAGGCCCACGAGCGCTTCGAGGGACGCACGCGAGCGCGACAGGGTGACACCCTGGCCGCCGGGGTCCGATACCGCGTAGCCGCCCTTCTGCAGGCGCAGTAGCAGGCTGCGCAGGCGACGCTGCACGTTGTCGCTGCGCTCGTAGTCGAGTTCCCAGTGGCCGCTGAGATCCGAGCGCTCGTCCTGGGTGAAGATCTCCTCCACCGGCGGTTGGCTGGCACAAGCCCCCAACAGCGCGAGCACGAGGGCGACTGGCACCAGTCCCCAACGCACGTTCCCATGGTCTTTATCCAGCAAGGGCTCGTCCTACGGCTTCGGTCCACAGCGTACGGTTCGTCTCAGACCAGTGCTTGGAGTACCACCGGCGCGAGAGTTCCCGTTTGTAAGGTCCTTTACACGACACGCTTGTCGCCACGATCTTGTTTCTAACGGCTGAGTAGTCTACCCGGTTGACTCGACGGAGGATCGAGCACCGCAAACGGTTGCGTCGTCCGTGCGAGCTTTCTGAGAGAATCGCGGGGTTACTTAATCCCGTCCGGGCGAGCGCCATGCAAGCACTGCGCATTCAGCTACTAGGCGAACTCACCGTGTCACGCGGCGATTGTCTGATCTCCCTGCCGTCCTCGCGCAAGACCCGCGCGCTGCTGGCCTACCTCGCGCTTACGGCGCGACCCCATCGACGCGACCGCCTCTGTGAACTGCTGTGGGAGGTGCCCGACGACCCCCGCGGTGCCCTGCGCTGGGCGCTCAGCAAGCTGCGCGGGATCGTCAACGATGACGCGGCCGAGCGAATCGTGGCCGACCGCGAACGCGCGGCCTTCGTGCCCGCCGGCGCATCCATCGACCTGCATCGCATCACCGAACAACTGGACGAGAGCGGCGTCGAGCCCACGCTGGCGAGCCTTCGTGCGCTCGACACGGCCCTGCGCGAGCCACTGCTGGACGGCATCGACCTGCCGGACCAATCCGACTTTCAGGCCTGGCTGGTGGCCGAACGCCAGCAGGTGCAGCGCCTGCGCGCCCGTCTCGCCGGTGCCCTGGCGCAGCACCCGGCGAGCACCCCCGAGGACGCGGCCGAGCACGCCCTGCGCTGGCTGGAACTCGACCCCTTCTCGGCACCCGCGGCCAGCGCCGCCGTGTCCCTGCTCCGCCGCATCGGCCGCGGCGCTCAGGCCGAGAACCTCGCCGAGACCCTGACCCAGCGTCTGCGCGCGGCGGGCGTGCCCTGGGAGGCACCCGAGGCCCCGCTCGCCCACCCGCCACCCGCGCCGGCAGCGCCCACGGCGGAAGATGAACAACGGGCCTTCCTCGGCCGCCAGAGCATCCAGTTCTGCACGTCCCAGGACGATGTGCGCATCGCCTACGCCACCGTCGGCGAGGGCACGCCCGTGGTGAAGGCGGCGAACTGGCTCAGCCACCTGGAGCTCGATTGGAACGCGCCAATCTGGAGCCCCCTGTTCCGCCGCCTGGCACGCCACCACCGCTTCGTGCGCTACGACGAGCGAGGCAACGGCCTCTCGGACTGGGACGTGGAAGCGATCGACTTCGACGCGTTCGTGACGGACCTGGAGACGGTGGTGGACGCCCTGGAGATCGAACGCTTCGCCCTACTCGGTATCTCCCAGGGCGCGTCCGTCTCCATCGAGTACGCCGTACGCCACCCCGAGCGGGTGAGCCATTTGATTCTGTTCGGTGCCTACGCGGCCGGTTGGCGGGTGGATGCGGACGAGGCCACCGTGCGCGAACGTGAAGCGGTGATGACGCTCACCGCGTCCGGATGGGGGCAGGACCTACCCACCTACCGACAGATCTTCTCGTCCACGTTCATGCCGAGCGCCACGCCGGACGAGCTGGCCTGGTTCAACGAGTTCCAGCGCCAAACCGCCTCGCCGGAAAACGCCGTCCGCTTCCTGAGTGCCTTCGGTGACATCGACGTACGCCATCGCCTGCGCGAGGTGCGCACGCCGACCCTCGTCCTCCACTCGCGGGGCGATCAGCGCATTCCCGTGGAGACGGGCCGCGACATCGCGGCACGCATCCCCGGCGCGCAGTTCGTGAGCCTGGAGAGCGACAGCCACCTCCTGCTCGGTCGCGAACCCGCCTCGGCCCGCTTCCTCGACGAGGTGAACGACTTCCTCGAGCGCTGAGGCGCGCTGTGGGGCTCCTTACTCGGCGATGGCTTGGGACTCGTACATGGCCCGCACGATCTCCGGCAGGGGCTCGCCGTACTTGCCGAACCAGTCGTGGTAGATGCGCTGGATGGTGATGCTGCGGTAGAGCTCCGCGAGGGCGCTGTCCACCACCAGACGGAACTCCGTGTCCCCACGCGGGAGCATGAGCGCGTAGGGCTCGAAGGAGAACACGTTGCGCGTGAGGCGATAATCCTTCGGGTCCTCGCCCCGCTGCACCACCTGGCCGATGAGCATGGCGCGGTCGGAGGCGAAGCCGTCCACCTCCCCGGCCTTCAACAGCTTCATGCCGTCCAGGTGATTGGAGATCACCCGCAACTCGATGGGCATGTCATTGGTCTCGCGGAAGCGCAGCAACGCGTCTTCCGTGGTGCTGCCCGTGATCACCGCCAGCTTCTTGCCCCCGAGGTCCGAGGTGGACGCCATCTCGGCGTCGCTCATCGAGAGTACGGCGCCGCCGGTGATGAAGGTCATGAGCGAGAAATCCACCCGTTCGCGACGCGAGAGGGTCACGGTGGTGGCGCCGCACTCGAGGTCCACCTCCCCCTCTTCCACCGCCTGCAGGCGCGCTCGCGGCGTGACCAGAGGCACGTAGCTCACCTTCATCTCGTCGAGTTGGATCGCCTTCTGAATGGCCGCGGCCACCCGCTTGCACAGGGCGATGGAGTAGCCCATCGGCTCCTCGCCCTCGCCGCGGAAGGACATGGGCGGCGCATCGGGCACGTAGCCCACGCGCAGCTCGCCGCGCTCAGCGATACGATCAAGGGTGGTCGACGCGGCGCCGACCGGGCCGGCGATCAGGGCGCCGAGGGCCAGGCACAGGCCCGTGGCGGCGAGGCGTCGGGTGGGGGAGAAGCGAGTCATGGGGCCTCCTGGCGCAGGCGAGGATGTGATCGCCTGAGTCTGCCATAGGGTTTGCCCTGTCGCGATACGCCCGCCGCTCAGCGGCCAGGGCCGCCGCCATGCCTAGCGCCGCGGGCGCGGGCCCATCTGCGAGCGGTAGTACTGGATCATCAGGAAGCCACCGAGCATCCCGCCTAGGTGGGCGAAGTGGGCGACCCCCGCCATCTTCCCGGTCACCCCGAACAGCAGCTCGATGGCGCCGTAGATCAACACCAACCAGCGCGCTTCCATCGGGATCGGGGGGATCAGCAACATCACCCGCTGGCGCGGATACAACATGCCGAACGCGAGCAGCAACCCGAAGACCCCACCGGATGCGCCGACGGTGGGCAAGGCGGGCAGGCCCATCAGGGGCGTCACGATCAGGTGCGTGAGCGCAGCGGTGAACACACAGGCGATGTAAAAGTAGAAGTAGCGCCGAGAGCCGAAGGTGCGTTCGAGGGGATCGCCGAACACGATGAGTGCCATCATGTTGACGAACAGGTGCAACTCGCCCCCGTGCAGAAAGCTGTAGGTCACCATCTGCCACGGCAGGAAACGTCCGCCCGGATCGCCCAAGGGCCATAGCGCGAAGGCCCCCAGGGGCAGCCCGAGCAGGTATTCCAAGGCGAATACGCCGATATTCGCGAACAACAGGGCCTGGGTCACCGGCGGCATCGCAACTACTAATCCACGCTCAACGAGTGCTCAGGCAGTCTCCGCAGCCCGCGGTTCCCTGAGTCTGCACCCCCTTGAAGGGTCGCACATGGGGCCGCGGACCGGTGCGATCCAGTCCGAGGCGACTGTTTTGTCGCCCTGGGGAGGTGGGATATTCTGATCCCCCGTTCCGATCGCGAGGCGCCTCGCCTTGGCCACACCCAGCTCTGCCACCGCGCGCCCTGCGCTCGCCAACGCCCGGCGCATCGTTGTAAAAGTCGGCACCCGCGTGCTCACGCGCGACGACGGCCGCCCCGCGCTCACCCGCCTCGCCGGCATCATCGAGCAGCTCGCCGACCTCCATCACGCCGGCCGTGAAGTGCTGCTGGTGAGCTCCGGTGCCGTGGGCCTCGGGTGCGAGCGACTGAAGCTCGAGCCGCCGCTCACGCCGGCCCAGCGCCAGGCCTGTGCGGCTGTCGGTCAGATGCCGCTGATGGCGCTCTACGAGCAGGGCTTCTCGCGCTTCGGCATCGTCTGCGCGCAGCTGCTGCTCACGCGCCGAGACTTCAGCCTGCGCCAGAGCTATCTGAGCCTCCAGCACACGATGGGCAGCCTGCTGCGC
>JBCBZW010000190.1 GCA_039815145.1 Pseudomonadota bacterium | reverse complement strand
CTCGCGCACGTTCGAGGCGTTGGTGAGGCCCAGGTAGTTAATGCCAGCGTCGAGCGTGTGCGCTTCGATCCCGCTCAGGATCTTCGATGACGAGGACGACCGCAGGGTCAAGCGGACGCGCGGGTGGGCGTCGGCGTAGGCGTTGAGCAGGATCCGCAACATCGGGATGGCCGTGGGCACGGCGCCCATGCGCAGCTGCCCCTGCAATTCCCCGCGCAAGCGCGCGGCCTCCTGCTTGAGCCCATCGCACTCGTCGACGATGCGCTGGGCCCACTCCAGCACCCGTTCCCCCTCCGGCGTAAACCCCTCGAAGCGCTGCCCGCGGAACACGAGCAACACGCCCATCTCCTCCTCCAGCTGCTTGATGCCGGAGGACAGCGTGGGTTGGGTGACCGCGCAGGCCGCAGCGGCGCGCGCGAAGTGCTGTGCGCGGGATAGCGCAACGAGATATTGGAGGTGGCGCAGCAGCACGAGGCGAGACTCCTGGAGGACCGTGCTCGGTCGCCTCCAAACGCTGGCGACAGAGCCCGGGCATTCTTGCACAAGCCAGTGCCAGACGGCCGTTACCGCGCAAAGAGATGCGCAGAGCGCCGCTTACCCTCGCAGGACTGCCGAGCTCCGCAGCCTCGCCTTTGGACAGCAAACCGCCCACTCAGTCGGTGAGCGACCGCATCGCCTCCTCATCCAAGCCCCAGTTCTGCCACAGGGCGTCCGCCTTGGCGCCACACTGTCGGTAGAAGTGCTGGGCCGGCGCATTGTCCTGGAGCACGGTCCAGGCCACGCGCGGCGCCTCACGCGCCAGCGCGTAGCGCGCGACCTCGGCCATGAGGGCAGCACCCACCCCGCCGCCGCGCGCCCCCGGCGCCACCACCAGCTCCTTCAGCACCACCGTCGGGCGCAGGTCGTAGGTCCATGGGATCAGGTAGGTGACGGCGAGGCCCTCCAAGGCCGCCCCCGGGTGGCGCTGGGCGACGAAGGCCTGGAAGCTCGGCACGGGACCGAAGCCGTGGGTGAGCAGATCGCGCTCCGTCACCGCCAGCTGCGCCAGGTACCCCTCGATGCGCGCGAGCTCACGCATGAGTTCCAACACCTCGCCCACGTCTTCCGGCGCCATCGCGCGCACGACCGGCGCATTGCCTTGCTCGTCAGTATTCGCCATCGGCCATCCGATCCTTTAGGTACGTCTCGGGATCTGGCGTTGGTACCAGCATGTGACGCACCCAGGCCTCGCGCTCGTGGTGAATCACCAGGTGCTCCCACACGCAGGCGTGGAACGGCCCGCCCTGCTCACTCTGGAAGGGCCCCGCCTCCACAGGCGCGCTCGCCAGATGCGCCAGCACGATGTCTTCCCCGTGCCACCAATGGAGCAACAGCCACACGCGCTGAGCACCGAAGTGGACGATCAGGTAGCCGAGCGCGTGATTGGGGTAGCGGTCGGCCTCGAAGACGTCGGGCGCGCGGGCGCACACGTAGGCCAGGGCCTGGGCGTAGCGTTCTTGCGCCTCGGCCGCCATGACCGTGGTTGGCGAGACGCCGATGCGGTAGCACTTGAGCGTGACACCGCCGATCCGGTGCAGCTCATCGAAGCGAAACGCCCGCGGACGATAGGGGGTCACGCCTACAAGTCCTCCAGGGTGAGAAACAGATCCGTGTCGCCCGGATCGATGCCCAGCTGACTCAGCAGGGTCGTGATCTGGCCGCGGTGATGGGTCTGGTGATTGAACAGATGCGTGAGCACACCGTCCACGCGCTTACGCACGCGCTGACCGTCGCGCGTCTCGTACTGGAGGATCTGCGCGCCCTTGGCGGTGCTGATCCCTTCCACGTAGGCAAGCAGCACGGCGTCCAGCGCCTCGCGCTCTCGCCGTAGCGCATCACGATCGGGGCACAACTCCTGATCGTGCGCGATCGGCATCGGCCGCGGTCGAAGCGGCTCGAGGGCGGCTTCCTCGGGAAAGCGCGCCGCCAGTCGCTTGAGCCAAGTCACGTCCCAGACCAGCAGATGGTTGAGCGTGAGGTGGATCGACCGGAAGAACGCCCCGAGATCCCGGCGGTAATCATCGTCGGAGAGCTTGTCTACGGCCTCTAGCAGGCGCTGGTTCATCCAACGGTTGTAGACCGCACGGCTGCGGAACGGCGGCGGCCCCTCCGCCGGGTCGCTGATGAGTGCGTCGAAGTGCAGCGTGGCACGCTCGAAGCGATCGCGGCACCCGGGGTTGCAGAACCCCACGGGCTGCTGGCGGTACAGGGTGATCGAATCCGCACTGACCGGATCGCCGGACCAGGGACAATGGGTATTGAGGGCGTTGACCTGATTCATGGGACCACTCTAGCGATTCCCGCCGATCCGAACTCGGGCCAATGCGCGGCGGTGCCCTGGGCCAATCCGCGCCCATCTCGCTTCGGACCGGCAACGGTATAGTGCTTACCCCTTCAACACCGACGCTGGAGCCTGAGGACCTCACGATGGGTGCCGACGAGACGCTGCTCTCCCTGCTCGACTGGCAGGCACGGCCGCAGGACGTGCCCCTCTCGAGGCATCTGGCCGAGCGCATGCGCGAGCTGCTCATCGACGGACACCTGCGCCGCGGTGATCGCCTGCCCTCGGCGCGGGCGCTGGCGGGCGCCCTGGGCGTGGCGCGGGGCACCGTCGATACGGCGTGGGACATGCTGCGCGCCGAGGGCCTGATCGAATCCCGCGTCGGCGATGGCACGCGGATCAGCCCCACGGCTGAGTTGCTGCGCCAGCCGGTCACCCCGGACGGGACGTACCTGGGACCGGCCCTCAGCAATCGGGCCCCTGCCCCGGACATGGACCTGCTGCCCGCCGCCGGCATCCTCGACCTGCGGCCCTGCCGCCCGGCCACCGAGCTGTTTCCGCGTACCGAATGGCGACGCTGCCTGACCCACGCCGCGAACGCCCCACCCTCGCCCGACTACGGGTGCGGGCGCGGCGATCTCGCCCTGCGCGAACAGATCAGCCACTACCTGCGACGACGACGCGGCCTGCGCTACGCCCCGGAGCAGATCATCATCACCAACGGCGCGGTCCACGCCATGCACCTGGCGAGCCGCGTCGTGCTGCGCGAGAACACCTCGGTGGCCGTGGAGAATCCCGGGTACCCCTTGGCGAGGCAGGTCTTTGCGACCGCCGGTGCCGAGATCCTCGACGTGCCCGTGGACGAGGAAGGCCTGCAGGTCGGCGCCCTTGCCGACGGGCCCGTGCCCACGGTGGTCTACGTGACACCGTCCCACCAGTTTCCGACCGGCGCGCGCCTGTCCCTGCGCCGACGACACGCGCTCGTCACCTGGTGCCGCGAGCACAACGCCTTGATCATCGAAGACGACTACGACGGTGAGTTCCGCTACGACGTGCCGCCCCTCTCGCCGCTCGCCGCCTGGCCAGAGGCGCCGGTGCTCTACTGCGGCACCTTCTCCAAGAGTATGTTCCCGGGCTTACGCATCGGCTTTGCCGCCGGGCACGCGGATCTGATCGACGCCATGGCCGATTGGCGCGCCATCAGCGAGTACAGTGCCCCCACCCCCACCACGGTCGCCCTGGCCGAGTTCATCGCCAACGGCGCCTTCGAGCGCCACGTGGAACGCATGCGCCAGCACTACGCAGGCCTCGGCCGGACGCTGGCCGAGGCCCTCGCCGAGCGCGCTGCCCCCTGCTCGATCAGTGGCTTGGAGGCGGGGCTGCACGCCATCATCGAGCCCCTCGCCACTCAGCCAGCCGCCGCCATCTCCCACGCCCTGCGCACGCAGGGTGTGCTCCTGCCCACCCTGCGTCACTACGATGGCGCTCGCACTTCCGAGGGCGACGGTCTGGTGGCGGGCTTCAGCGCGCTCACGCCTGCGCAGATCGACGTTTTCGTCACCCGCCTGGCCACCATTCTGGCGACGCCAATCGGGTCACAGGGTCAGCAAACGGCGAACTGACATTCCCCAGACTGGTTCACATAGTTTCGCCGACACCACTGCCACAATCCTCGCTATACGCAGGTGCTACGCGCGCCATTAACCGTTGACTTTTCAAGCGAGTGAGAGCATGGCGAAGAAACCGGCGGCCTCTGTTCAAGCCTCCCCGCGCACGATGCGCATGGTGATGGAATCGATCGTGATGGACGTGGAGACCTTCTCCAAGGTCAACCTCAGCATCGCCAACCAGACCAAGTTGCTCTCGCTCAACGCCGCCATCGAGGCCGCCCGGGCCGGCGAAGTGGGACGGGGCTTCAGCGTCGTCGCCGAAGAGGTGCAGAAGCTCGCCGGCAACGCCGCCACCGCCAACGAACGCTTCCAGGAGGAGGTGATGGCGCGTATCAGCCTCGGTCAGAACATGTCCGAACGGCTGGTCGAACAGATGGAGGGGGAGAAGCTTCACGACATGGCGCAAGTCCTCGTGCAGTTGATCGTGCGCAACCTCTTCGAGCGCACGGCAGACGTGCGCTGGTGGGCCACCGACCCCTCGCTCTGGGAAGCGCTAGCGGACCCCAGCGCGGAGCGCATCGACTTTGCCGGCAAGCGCCTCGGCATGATCAACCGCTTCTACACGGTCTACGAGAACCTCGTGCTCACGGACACGGCCGGTCGCGTCGTGGCCGTCTCCAACGGCAACTACCGCAAGCTGGTGGGCGCCGACTTCTCCGGGGAGCGTTGGTTCCAACGCGCCCGCGCCACCAGCAGTGGCGACGAGTACGTGGTGGACGATCCCAAGGCGGATCCCCGCCACGACGGCCATCAGATGCTGGCCTACGCCGCCAGTGTTCGCCGCAACGGCGAGCCGAACGGTGAGATGCTCGGCACCCTCGGGGTGTACTTCAACTGGCAGGAACAGGGTCGCAGCATCGTCGAGGACGAGCCCACCTTGAGCGACAACGACAAGAAGCGCACCACGGTCGCCCTGCTCGATGCCAAGCACCGGGTCATCGCCAGTTCCGACCCATCGATGCTCTGGCAGCACTACCCGCTGCAGAATCAAGATGCGGTCAAGGGCAGCTACTACGACGACAATGGCCACATCATTGCCTACGCCAAGACTCTCGGCTACGAGGAATACGACGGCCTCGGCTGGTGGGGCCTGGTGATCCAGTCCGTGGAGGACGAAGGGCTGATTCGCGAGAAGCTAGAGACGGCGCAACGCAAGAGCACCAGCGAGAGCGCTGCGCCCGCCAGCACTAACGCGACGGCAAGCCCGTCAGAACCCCAGGGCGAACCCGACGAGCTCCAGAAGGCCTCCTAGGCGGGCGAACCGGCCTTAGAAGCGTCGCGTCAGCGCCATCAGCATGAAGGCCTGGGTCTTGCTGTCCGTGAGCGTCGAGTCGCCGGCATCCCCCAGCAACGTGCCCACCTGAGCGACCGTCGTCCAACGCCAGCGGTCGTTCACGGGCAGGCTGAGTATCCCCTGCACGCCCACGCGCTCGAGGCCGGCCCCCGCGTCGAAGGCGCCGAGGCCCGTCGCCGCAGCCTCCTGCGTGGACACGCCGTACAGGGCGCCCAGGAATTGGTCGTTGCCCCAGCGAATGTTCGGCCCCAGGCTCAGGAAACCTCGCTGGCCCACGCGCGTGCGCCAGCTGGCGCCAAGATCGGCGTAGAACCCCTCGTGCCCCGTGCCCAGGGCTTGCGCCACCGAGGCCTGGATGGCGAAGCGGCGGGTACCGTACTCCAGCTGCATGCGTGCCTCGATCGCCGTGCCGAAGGTGTCCAGCCCCTCCAGATCGTCGGGATCGCGATTGGCGAAGCCCGGCGCGATGGACGCGGACGCCGCGAGCCGCCGACCACTGCTGTCCACCGAGCGCAAGAAGTAGCCGCCGAGGCCCTGAGGCACGTTGGCGAAGAGCAGGTTGCCCTTGCGATCATTGTACCTAACGTCGAAGTAAGGCACCGGTAGGATGCGGTAGTCGCTGCTGCCTTGAAAGCGAGGATTGACGATCACCGCGGCGCCGAGATCCGTTTGCCATCCGGTCTGCTGGGGTGGGCGAGCACCGGGGGCACCGCCCGAGCGATCTGCCGGCGGCTGCGCCAACGCGCAGGACGCACTGAGCGCCAACAGCAGCCATGCGATCGAGCGCTGAGGCGGGTATAGACGATGATGGGGCGCGTGCTGCATCGAAGGGCACCTTTGCGGGCAAGGGAAAGCGCGTGAGGAAGTTCGCTCTGCGCACCCAACCTGGATTCAGCCGCTCGGGGGCAAACCCAGGCGCAGCGCACAGCTCTGATCGCGCACACGAAATCCCCTCCGCTCGGCGGCATCGAGGCCACAACTCCTGAGGTTCACACGTCCCCAGCCGGCTAGGGAGCTGCGCCCGGGTCGGGCTTGGCTTCCTCGATCATGTTGCGCAGGTAGTTCTGGAAGATCAGGAAGGCCTGGTCGGCGGAGAGTTGCTCGTCCATGAGCTGTTGCATGGCCTCGCGCTCGATTTCCTCCAGGGCGGCCAGGCGCTCGTGGCGCGGCAGCTTGCCGCACTCACGCACGCGCCAGTAGAAGGCGTCGATGCGCTCCTTGCGTCGACTCGCGCTCCAGCGCAGCAACAGGGACCCGATGGACCAGGCACCTACCACCAGCGTGAGGATGAGGCTGATCGCCTCCGCGTTGCGCACGAACCACGAAGGCTCTTCGCGCAGGAAGAAGGCGGTGGCACCGGCGTGGTAGGGCAAGGACACCCGTTCCGGCGCATAGCGCGCCAGCGGCAGGCGAAATCCCACCGCATCGCTGAGCTCCGCACGCGCGTCGGCGATCTCCTGCAGCACGCCGCGCACCGCGTCCGCGGGCACCTCCCGGTGGGCGAGGATCATGGCATCCACGGCCACGGTAGCCACCGGCGCGGCCGGGGCAGCCCCGTAGAGATGCACGGGCACCTCCACCGGCTGATAGGCCGCGTCCAAGAGGGAGAGCGCCGCACCGGCGACGGGCACCAGGCGCACCTCCCCGCTCGCCAAGACATCTCGCACCACCGCAGCGCCCGGCGGCGCGAGCACGACCGCCGCGGTTACCTCGCCCGCGGCGAAGCGTTGCGCAAGTTCTGCGAGAGGTGCCTCGACCACCTGGGCGGGATCGATGGCCACGCCCACATGCTGCAGCACGCGTTGCGCGGTGAAGCGCGTGCCGCTCCCGGGCGCGCCTATCCACAGGGCGCTCGCGGTGGAGAGGGTGTCTACGGTAGGTGCTTCGTCCGCCGGTGGGAGGGCCTGGAGCACGTGCACCCACTCGGCGTACACGGCGGCCAGCAGGCGCGCGCTGGTGGGCATGGGCCCGTCGCCCTGGGCCAGAGCGAACTGGGCGCGGCCCTCGTTCAGCAGCGAGAGGTTCATCGCGCTGCCGTCGGAGGGCAGCACCGCCAGGCGCTCGGAGTTTTCTACGGAATCGAGATGGCTGGCGAGCTGCTCGGCGAGGAGTTGGTAGGTGCCGCCCTCCTGCCCGCCGGCGATCACCCAATCGCGCTGCACTGAGAACAGCCCCAGCTGCCAGGCCAGGGCCGTTGCGAACACCACCAGCACCGCCAGGGCGCCGAGCAAGG
>JBCBZW010000189.1 GCA_039815145.1 Pseudomonadota bacterium | reverse complement strand
TGGACAGGGGGTCAACGGCGTAGCTAGGCGCAGTGATCAGCAGCGATACCACGGCTGCCGGAAGCGCTGTAGGGTGTCTCATGGTGTCCGCCCTCTTGGTCTTTGATGTGGGATCAGACTAGCGAGACCCGTCGTGCGATCAATTCGATTTCACCTTCGGGAGGGTTCAGCGATACCGAATCGAGTGGGTGGTTGCGCGGGGCATACGGGCGAAATGGCCTCCGAATCAGGGGGTTGCCCATTTGGCGCTGGCGCTTTGCTACCCACGAAGGCGACCTCTAAGTCGTCTAATCGCCATGCATAACGCATGGCGTTAGACAAGAAGCTAGGTAAGAACCATCCGACTGGAGCCCCGCCGTCCGATGAGCGCGCTAGTCGTCGAACGCGTTCAGCCCCGCGCCCGCTTGTGCCGGTTCGCCTCGGCGCGGATTACGGGGGTGGTCGTTGGGCCAGCGCTGGGTCTTTGGGGTAGTAGATGCTGCACTCTATCCCGAGGTATCCGTCGGCCAAGGGGATTCCCGAACAGCAGTCCAGGCCATCCCGGCCGACGAACGTGCCTTGCCTGCAGGCGCCAGGGAGTAGCTTGTGCCAGCGAAGCCCTTTGGAGTTAGGGCCTCCAAGCTTCAGAGCCATGTACCCGCAGTCGTTGATCCGCTGCTGGGAGCGGGGCTTGCCCGCGTTGTACTGCGTCTCACCGACTCGCAAGCACTTCTCGTACTCGACGCTATCAGCTTGCTTGTTGCGTTGGGCGATCGCCATCCGCTGCTTGCAAGCGGCCGCCTGATCGCCCGCAATGCAGTTTCGCCTGGATCGTAGCCTTGCAGCCGCCTTGTCCAGTTCCACGCACATCTCGCGCAACGGTTCAGGCCCATCCTCCCCTGCGCAAGCGCGGAGGAAGTAGGCTGGCGTGAAATCGAAGGTGTGCTCGGGCGGGCCCGCGCCTCTATAGGTCACCTGCACGCACTGGTCGCGGTGGTGGTCGAAGCAGATTTCGCACGCTTGTCCCGACACGCAGGGTTGTTTCGTGCTGCCAGGTTTGTGCGCGTGCGCGCTTCCGTTCAGCGTGGGGTGGAAGACGACGTGAGCGTCGCAGGATGCGGGGCACGCTCGCCCGTCGTCGTAGAGCGTCAACCGGGCTTCGCCGGCTCCGGAAGGTAGCGCGGATAGCGACAGCGCTAGGGTGGCGATGATGGCTAGTGACCTCCTGGCGGGTCTCGGCCATCGAGAGCTCATGGCGTCCATGCAGACATCCTAGTGGGGAGGTGGCCGCTGAGGGAATCACTGAATCTGGGCTTTCAGTTCTACGGTGCTCGGCGGCCGCATCTCCCGCGGTCACGCCACCCAGTAGTCCTCGCTGGTGATCCGCCGAGCGCCCCACAGCACCACGCCCACGATCAACGCGATCGACAGCGCCCCGCTCACCATCGCCTGGCCGACCGGGAACGCCGCCCCCGTGAGCCACGCCGGCAGCGAGGTGAGCTCGAACCGCACCGGCAGCGCGAGGCCTTGCGGTGCCGCCCCCGCCGTCGCCATCAGCCCTACCGCCACGGGTAGAATGCTCACCATCGTCAGCCGCGTTTGCGCTTCCATGGTGGTGCGCGCTTGCAGTGCCAAGGCGAAGCCTACGGCGGAGGCGAGCAAGGACACCGGCAGTGCTGCCACGGCCAGGGTGATGATGCTGCTAATGCCCAGGTTCAGCTCGGCGGCCTGCGCCGGCACCAGCTGATGCAGGGCGAGGGCGGAGACGACCGTCGTCACCAGGGCGCCGGCCCAGGCGAAGAGGGAGATCACGGCCCACTTGCCGGTGGCCCAGGCCACGGGCGAGAGCGGTTGCAGGCGCATCAGGGCGAGCGTGCCGCGTTCGCGCTCGCCGGTGGCGCTGTCGATGGCGGCGCCGGAACTCGCGAGAAACGGCGCGAGCACGATGTAGAGGATGAAGACGCTCGCGAACAGCCCGAGCTTCGAGGTGTCGTCCAGGGCGACGCCGTTGATGCGGTAGGGCTGCGTCACCACCGGGGCCACGCCCTGGCGCAGCAATGCGGTGGAGGAGATGCGCGAGGAGAGCGATCCGATGGCGCGGCGCACTTCGTCCTCGGCGCGGCGTTGGTCGGCGTCCTTGCCCGTGTAGATGTCCAGGAGCACGGGGCGATACGCCTCGCGGGACTGCGCCGCATCCTCGGGGATGGCGATGACCACGTCCACCTCGTCCAGCGCCTCGGCCGCCAACGGCACCTCTTCCAGCGGCACCAGGTCGAGGCCGCGCTGCGACAGGGCCTCTGTGATGGCAGCGTTATCTCCGACGAGTCCGACGCGCAGGGTGCGCTCCGGGTCTCCGGCCAGGGCGCCGATCGTGACGACGAGCAAAATGGGACCCAACAACGCGTATAGCTGCGTGGAGAGGACGGTGCGCCGATCGCGGAGCACGTGGAGCAACTCCTTGCGCGCGATTTCGATCAACTGCTTGAGGTGGTTCATGCGGCCAACTCCCGTAGCACGGCGTCCTCGAGCGATGGGGCGTCGCCTCGCAGGGTGCGGGGTGAATCGACGCGTAGCACCTGACCCGCGTCGATCATCACGATGCGATCGGCGATCTCCTCCACCTCGGCCAGCACGTGGCTGGAGAAGAGGATGGCTCGGCCCGCATCACGCAGGTCGCACAGCAATTGCCTCAGGTCGCGCACCCCGAGCACGTCGAGGCCGCGGGTGGGCTCGTCGAGCACCAGGTTCTGGGGGTCGTGGAGCAGACTCATGGCGATGCCCGTGCGCATGCGTTGCCCCTCACTGAAACCCTCGGTGCGCCGGTCCAGGATGTCGCCGAGTCCTAGCTGGGCGCTTACTCTCGCGATCGAGTCCTCGAGGTGCGGGAGGCCGTGCAGGGTGGCGACGTGGGCAAGGTGCTCACGCACGCTCAGGCGGGGGTAGAGGCCGAAGCGATCCGGGAACACGCCGAGGGCGCGAAGGGCTCGGTGGGGATCGGCGTGCATGTCGATCCCGTCGATTCGGACCGTGCCCTGGTCGGGGGTCAGGGTGCCGGCGATGGCGCGCAGCGTGGTGGACTTGCCGGAGCCGTTGAGGCCGAGGAGGGTGGTGATCTCACCGTCACGGGCGTCGAAGGTGATGCCCCTCGCCGCCTGTACCGGGCCGTAGGCCTTTTCGAATCCGTTGATCGAGATCACCGTGCTGCTCCTTCGGGGATGATGATGGGTGGGGCTTTCAGCGTCTTGAGGCATGCGCCATCGAGGGGAGCCTCAGGGGCGTCGAGGAAGTCGGCCACGAGGCGGGGCGCGCAGCCCTCGGGCGTGACGTTGTGGCCTACGGCCGGCGCGACGAGGTGTTGCACCTGGCTCAACCCTCGGATCGCCACCTCGGCGGAGGCGGGCGGGGTGACCGGGTCGAGACCGCCCGACAGGGCGAGCGTGGGGACGTCGGACACCACCAGATCGCCGTAGTCGCCGGGCAGGTCTGTGCGTGGCCAGTGTCGGCAGGCCGTCGCCCAGAAGTGGTAGTAGCTGTCTTCGAAGAGGCTTCCAGCGCCGGCTTGGCGTGCCGCGTCAGGGGTGATGCGGTCGACGTCTTCCGTGCAGAGGATGCTCAGGGTCGACCCGCCGAACATCGTGTCACCCGCCCAGGAGGCCGTGTCCGCGGCGAGGGCAGTGAGCATCTGCAGATCGCCCTCGCTGGCGTGGCTCAGGGCCAGGGGGATCAGGGCCGTGCGGGTGGGCGAGTAGAGGGCGCCGCGCACGGAGTTGCGGCCCAGCGTGCCGTCGATGACTTGGGTGACGGGAGCGCCACTCAGCGGGTCCCGAAGGCTCACGCTCACCGCGGGCGAAGCGATCAACTGACTTAGGTGTTGCTCCACCTGCTGCGCGTCGCAGGCTTCGGTGCGTTCGCAGCGTGCCAGCAGCGCCATGATCGCGGCGTGCGAGTGCTGCGGCGCCTGGGCGAACAGAGACTCGGTGTTCGACGTCACGCCGTCGATCACCATCGCCGCGACGCGGTCGGGGAAGCGGGCGACGTAGCGCAGGGCCAGGCGCGTGCCGAAGGAGGCACCCCACAGGGCCACCTGGTCCTCGCCGAGGAGTTCACGCACGTGGTCCAGGTCGCGCACGATGGCCTCGCTGCCGAAGTGGTGCGGGCTCACCTCGTAGTGGTCGAGGCATTCGCCGACGCCGTCGGCCAGTTCGTCGTCGCTCATCACGTCGAAGCCGAGCCCGGTGACGGCGTCGCATTCGAGGGGGTGTGAGCGACCCGTGCCGCGTTGATCGACGAGGATGATGTCTCGGTTCGTGTTCGCCTGGCGTAAGGCGGAGCGCACGAAGGCCCCGTAGTGGGAGGCGGCGGCCTGGCCGGGGCCGCCGGCGAGGATCATGAGGGGCGGTGTGTTCTCGCGCACGCCGGTCGCGGGCGCGCGAACCACGAAGAGTGAGAGTGCCTCGCCGCCGGGCTGCTCATGATCTACCGGGACGGGCACGGTCGCACACTGCACGACCCGATCGATGTTTGGCACCGAGCAAGGCTGGAAGTCGATGGCGAGTTGGGGTGAGGAGCACCCCGCGAGCCATCCGGCGGCGGCGAGGAGCGCCCCGGCGCGTGGTAGCAACTGGTTGAATTTCACTGGTCCCTCCGCGGGCGCTGCGCCCGTTGTGGAGGGGTAGTCTTCGGTCGGGCGAGTTTCTTACAGCGGTGTCGTGGCGGAGCCTTTGGGCTTGCTCATCACCAGGGCGGAGGTGTGCCACTGGTGACTCCGACTTTTGGCGGATGTGGCAGCGCGAGCGACTCCTTATGCTCCGGGTCGTTCGTGGTTGCCGGGTCTTGCGATGAGGACAGTGCTCAGGTGCGTGGGGGTATCGCTCGTCGCGTTGCTTGCCTTGGGTGTCTCCCCGAGTGCATTCGCCGCGCACTTGGAAGTGCCGTCGTCGGCACCTGCTATTGCCTATATCGGGGCTGCTCTGGTGCTCTACCTGCATACCGGCGGGGGCGCGGTGGGCCTGGCGTCGGGCGTCGCCGCTGCCGTCGCGCGTAAGGGCGGGCCCCTGCACCGCGCGGCGGGCTACACGTTCGTGGTCTCGATGGGGATCACCTACCTGATCGGCGCGCTGGTGGCGCCGTTCCTGACGGAGGGCCAGAGGCCTAACTTCGTTGCTGGGGTATTGGCGCTATACCTGCTGGGCTCCGGCGTCGCTACGGCGAGGCGTCGCCAGTTTCGAGCGGGGTGGGCGGAGAAGGCTGGGCTCGCAGTGGCGTTCATCATCACCGCTATGGGGATCACCTTCATGGTGCTGGGTGCGAACAGCCCTAGCGGCACCGTTGACGGGTCGCCGCCTCAGGCCTTCGTGCTGTTTGTGGTAGTGGGCGTGGTGGCTGTGATCGGGGAGGGCAATGCGCTCGCTCGTGGTCAGCTGGCGGCGGCGGCGCGGACGTCGAGACACTTGTGGCGTATGTGCGTCTCCTTCTTCATCGCCTCGGGGTCATTGTTCCTGGGGCAGCCGCAGGTGTTTCCGCAGGCGTTCAGTGAATCGATCGCGCCGTTGGTGTTGGCATTCGTACCTGTGCTTGTCATGGTCGTGTTTCTAGTGAAGGCGAGGGTGGTCCGCGCGGCGTAGCGGATCGCTGCTATCTCCTCGGTGCGCTGCCAAGCGTCACCCCCGGGCACTTGTGATGCGCCCATAGCGTCTAGTCAGTGCCCAACCTCACTTAGTAGATCCGCTGTGCTGGGTGAATGGCGACGCACCCCGCCCTCGCGCGTTGGTGCACACGGTGTGTGCGCGTCACCGGCTAGTCCCCACGCTCCGTGCGTGCGAGTCTCGTTCGCGCAAAAGGAGGTACTCGCCCATGAGCGACAACCCGACGATCCAGCCCATCGACGACGGCCCCCTGATGGTGCACCCAGCCCCATCCCTGCGCGATGCCGACGGCACCGCCCTGGAGGCCACCGAGCGCGTAGCGCTCTGCCGCTGCGGCGCCTCCTCCAACAAGCCCTTTTGCGACGGCTCGCACCGCGCCAGTGGATTCACCAGCGCAAACGACGAGGGGGAGATTCGCAACACGCCCCAGTCGTATTCGGGGACGGTGGGAGGGGCGAGCGTCACCGTGTGGTACACGCCCGTGTTGTGCTCTCATGCGGGCGAATGTCAGCGCCTGGCTAGCGCCGTCTTCGATCCGAAGCGCGAGCCCTGGGTGCAACCGCAGGGGGCAGAGATCGGGCCCCTTCTAAAGGCCTTGTCCGCCTGCCCGTCGGGCGCGCTGCGCCTGGGCGTGGAGGGTGACGTAACCCAAGCCCAACATCTTACGGACGGCGACGTGGAGATCCGCATCGAACGCCACGGGCCTTACCACGTCCGTAACGTGCGCCTCGACGCAGAGTTCAACGGCGCTGGCGCCAGCCGGACCAAGTACGTGTTGTGCCGCTGCGGCCACTCGCGCAACAAGCCGTTTTGCGACGGAACGCACTACGACCTGAAATGGCGCGACGACGGCTAGTGCGTTCGTTTGATTCTTGTAAGTGAAGTGCCGCCAAGGAGTTGTCATGGCTCACAAGCCTTCTACCGTTGCACGCTTAGCCCTCGCCGCTGCTCTGGCGAGTGTCCTCATTGCTCAAGCACAGGACGCGAGTAACCCGGAGACGCTCGCCGAAGCCGAGCAACTCAACACTGGCATGAACGCCGAACTGTACTTCTACGTCACCAGGCCAACGAACTCGTTCGAAGAAGTGGTCGAGGTGTTACCCGCGCACATGGATTTCATCCATTCGATCGAGGAGTCGGGTGTGATGGTGATGGGAGGTCAAACGACCGCCGAAGGCGCTGCCGATGCGGGAGGCTACGGGCTCGTGGTGATTCGTGCTGCGTCCTTCGAGGAGGCTCGTGAAATCGCTGAGCGTGATCCGATGCATGAGACCGGCGTGCGTTCCTTCGAGTTGTTCAAGTGGAACGTCAATGAGGGGATGACCGTCATCCGGCTGAAGTTCTCGGATCAGTCGTTCACGCTGGAGTAGGCCTCGTCGGCGATGAAACCAACGATCGCGTCCAGGTCGTTGAGGCTTGCGTCTCTTGTGCATGTCTTTGTCCGCAGCGGCCACGCGTCAGGTGCGCTGTTCATCTCCCACCCCCGTGTGCTTTGACAGCGATACTGCGGGCACGAGGCTACCAGCAACAGCGGCCAGGAAATGGCCGGGGAAGTAGTCGCTGAAGGCGAAGGAAGGGTAGTACTCGAGCGGAAGCGTCATCAGGCAAATCCCGAAAGCGATGGGTGTTGCGACCGGGATGAGGGCGGTCGTCGTCTTCGATGCTGCATAGATGATCAGCGCGAGTGCGGAGCCGAAGGCGATCTTCGCGAGTGGCGGAACCGCGTCGGCGACTGCGAATACTGCACTGGCGTAGCCCAGCAGATTGCGCAGGTCAGCGCCGCTTGTCTCGACTGCGGCGGAGATGAAGGTGATCAGCGCCCAAGTGATGACCCAGACCGCCAAGAGCTGGCTACTTCCACCTCTAGTCAAGCGCTATCCCTCGTCTACTGCGCCAGGCCGCGCAAGATGTCGAGGCGGTTGGCCGGCGCGTTCGGGCTCAAGAAATCTGGGATGGTCGATGGGGTGCGGCGGGGTCGTGACAGGAACTCTACGGGCCATTCGGTGATGCGCTCGGCGCGCACATGTTCGT
>JBCBZW010000188.1 GCA_039815145.1 Pseudomonadota bacterium | reverse complement strand
TGATCTCGGACTGCACGTAGGAGTGGCAGCTGATGAAGCGCTCGCTGTCCAGGATCTCCGCCATCGCATCCATCACGAGGTCGCGACGGGGCGCGGGACTACGCGCTTTCTCCGCGCGGCTCAGGCCTTGCCACGCGGCCCACGCTTCCTGGTAATCGCGGGCGGCGCCGAAGCCGTCGCGGAATACCTGCTCCACGCCCATGCGCGTCTGCGGGTAGCGGATGGAGGCCGGGTTGCGCGAGCGCTTCACGTTCTCGCCGAGGGCGAACTTGATGAAGCCGTCCGCCCCGTCGATCAGCATCTCCTGCGGCAGCATGCCCCAGCGCATCTTCACCAGGGCCGACTGGCCGCCGACGGGGTTCGCCGAGCCGTGCAGCAGCTGTGCGGCCGTCACGCCGCCGGCGAGGTTACGGTAGATGTTGACGTCCTCGGAGTTCACCACGTCGTTCATGCGCACCATCGATGAGTTGGTGGCGATGTCGTTCACGCCCGAAAGGGCGATGTGGGAGTGCTCGTCGATGATGCCCGGCGTCACGTGCATGCCCGCCGCGTCGATCACGCGAGCGTTGCGGCCTGCGAGGTTCTGCCCCACCGCGGCGATGCGCCCGTCGCGTACGAGCACGTCGGCCCCTTCGAGCTTGCCCTCACCTTCCAGGGTCCAGACGGTGGCGTTGCGGATGAGGAGTGCTTCGGGGCCCGGTGGGTTCGCGGTGCCGTAGGCCGTGAAGGGATAGATCACCTCGCCGAGGGCGGGCTTCTCGTCGCCCTCCGATTTGCCCTCGCCCTTCTCTTCTGCGTCCGGCAGGTTGGCAGCGCGTACCGCGCGCCACTTCACGATGGCGCCATCCGGCAAACGGCCCTCGCCAGCCCAGTGGTCGTCGAGTTCCCAACCGCCGAGGCGAATCGCCGCCGCGTCCTTCTCCGGGGAGAAGCTCAAGGTGATGGCGCCGTCGTCGAAGGTGAGCTTGGCGGTGATCGGCTTCGGCTCCTCGGCGTCTTCCGCGTCCTCGGCGATCGCCTCCTCCACCGGCAGGCGTAGCTCGGCCTTCGGTGCGGTGGGTTTGCCGCTGACGTGCAGCTCGTAGGCGGTGGTGCCGACGCTGAGCGCGTAGACGCCGCTGCGATCGGGCGTGTGGCCCTTCACCTGGTAGCGTTCGCCGGCCACCCAGTTCTCCTCGATCACCATGGCTTCATCGAAGAGCGGCGCACTGGTGACGATGAGGTTGGCGATGGCGCCCGGCTGCAGTTCACCCAGGCGCAGGGACTCGCCGAGGAGCGCCGCTGGCACGGTGGTCAGGGCGGCCAGGGCGCGTTCTTCGCTTAGCCCGCGCTCGATGGCCTGGCGCAGACGGGGCCAGAACTTCTTCGCATCGCCGCTGCTGGTGAGGGCGAAGGTGACGCCGGCCGCCTCCAGGCGAGCGGCATTGCTAGGTGCTAGTTCCCAGTGCTTGAGGTCCGTGAGGGAGACGTGGTCCGCCGCGAAGGGGTCGGTGACGTCCTCGGCGTCGGGGAACTCCAATCCCACGATGAGAGCGGCGCCGGTCGCCTTAATGGCGTCCACGCGCTGGTAGGCGTCGCCGCCCTCGCGGATCACGTACTGCACGCTGAACTCATCGCCCACCATGTCGGCGCGCAGGGCGGCCATCCAGTCGTCTACCGTGAAGATCTGCGGCAGCGCCTGCAGCTCTAACCACGCGGCGAGGGACTCGTCGGTGAACGGTTTTGGTGACTGGGCGGCGTACCACTTCGCGTCGAGGAAGGTCTGACGCAGCAGGGCGACGGAGCCCATCGGCGAGATCGGGAAGCTCTGGCTCGACGAGCCCTTGTTGAAGGAGTACACAGCCGCGACACGGGGCACGAGCACGGCTTCGTTGTCCGACACGTCGCCGAGGGTGACTAGGGCGGCGCTGCCGCGGGCGATGCCGTCGGCCATGGACGTGAGCACGGTGCCGAAGCCCATGCCGCGCCAGGTGGCGGCGTCCTTGGCTTTCACGGTGAAGTCGCTCACCGCGTCGTACTCCGCGCGGATCGCCTGATTGGGGTTGTAGGCGCCCGGCGTCTCCGACTCCAGCACCTCGGCCTTGGAGAAGGAGAACGGCGCCGGCTTGGTGGGGTCCGGGAGGCCGTAGGCGGCGTCGATGTCGATGAGGCTCGGGTAGATGTGGCGGCCCGAGAGGTCGATGGTCGCGTAGCCCTCCGGCACGGGGCTATCGCCCGCGCTGACCGCCACGATCTCGCCCTCGCGAATGAGCACCACGGCATCGCTGAGCACGTTGCCTGGCGAGACCGTCACGGTGGCCCCCGTGAGCGCGTAGGCGCCGGTGCGCTCATCGGCGACATCATTTGGGGTGGCAGTCTCTTGGGCGCGGAGCGGCGAGGCGCTCAGCACGATGAGCGCAAGCGCGCTGCCCAGGGTGGATCGAGAGAACAGCGCGTCCATGGGATACCTTGCTGAAAATCCGGAATTATCAGTCGCTTTTTATACGGGTTGTCCTAGCGAGAGTCCAACGGCCCCCGGCAGCTTTAGGCCGGTGGTATTCTCATCCGCCCGTCATCTTTTGCTCTTAAGGATTGCCATCCATGAAGGCCACCGTTTGGCGCACTGCAATCGCGCTCTGCACCTTGTCGCTCACGCTCGCCACGTTCAGCACAGCCCACGCCGCGGTGATCGACGAAGAGTCGATGCAGGCGATGGAATACCGCCTCGTCGGCCCCTACCGCGGCGGACGCGTCACGGCCGTGACCGGCGTGCCCGGCAAGCCCGACACCTACTACATGGGCTCCACGGGCGGCGGCGTCTGGAAGACCACCAACGGTGGCCAGCGCTGGTTCAACGTGTCCGATAAGGAGCGTGAGATCGATCCCCCGCCGTCGCCGACGGTGATGGGCGATGTGGACCCGATGCTCGCCGCCAGCGGCCGCGTGCGCGCGCCCACGGGCGGCCTGCCGAAGATGGCCACCACCACGCGCACCCGCGAAGGGGATGAGTTCGGCAGCGCCTCGGTCGGCGCCCTCGCCGTGGCCGAGTCCGACCCGAACATCGTGTGGGCCGGCATGGGCTCCGTCGACATCCGCGGCAACACCTCCGCCGGTGACGGCATCTACCGCTCCATGGACGGCGGCGACACCTGGCAGCACATGGGCCTGCCGGAGGCCGGCCAGATCGGCCGCATCCGCATCCACCCGCAGGATCCGGACATCGTCTACGCCGCCGTGCTCGGCCACGCCTTCGGCCCCAACCCCGAGCGCGGCGTCTACCGCACCACCGACGGCGGCCTCACCTGGTCGCGCGTGCTGCACGTGTCCGACAAGGCCGGCGCCGTCGACCTCGCCATGGACCCGAGCAACCCGCGCATCCTCTACGCCGCCTTCTGGGAAGCCGTGCGCCTGCCCTGGGACATGATCTCCGGCGGCCCCGGCAGCGGCCTCTACAAGTCCATCGACGGCGGCAACACCTGGGTGCCGCTCACCGAAGGTCTGCCGGAGGGCACCCTCGGCAAGATCGCCGTGAGCGTGTCGCCCGTGGCGCCGAATCGCGTGTTCGCCCTCGTCGAGCACGAGACCGAGTGGGGCCTCTACCGCTCCGACAACGGCGGCAAGAAGTTCCGCCGCGTGAGCGACGACCGCAACCTCATCACCCGCGCCTGGTACTACACCAAGGTCTACGCGGACACCCAGGACGCCAACACCGTCTACATCATGAACGTGCAGATGTGGCGCTCCGACGACGGCGGCAAGCACTTCGTCCCCATCCGCACGCCGCACGGCGACAACCACGACCTGTGGATCAACCCAGACGATCCCAAGAACATGATCCAGGCCAACGATGGCGGCGCCAACGTGACCTACGACGGCGGGCGCACCTGGTCCACCCAGGCCAACCAGCCCACGTCCGAGATCTACCGCGTGAGCGTGGATAATCAATACCCCTACTGGCTCTACGGCGGTCAACAGGATAATTCGGCTGTCGCTATTCCTAGCCGCACTGCCGGCCAGGGCATCCAGCGCAAGGACTGGTACGCCCCCGCCGGCTGCGAGACTGCCTACGTGGCCGTCGACCCGCGCAACCCGGACATCACCTACGGCGGCTGCTACGGCGGCTCCATCGGTCGCCTCGACCGCAGCCTCGGCCTCGAGCAGGAAGTGATGGCCTGGCCGCAGATGGCCGTAGGCCAGGCCGCCAAGGACCTGCGCTTCCGCTTCCAGTGGAACGCGCCGATCCGCATCTCGCCCCACGACGCCGACGTGCTCTACCACGCCTCCAACCACGTGCACCGCTCCCGCGACGGCGGCCACAGCTGGGAAGTGGTGAGCGACGACCTCACGCGCAACGACCCCGAGAAGCAGATCCTCGCCGGCGGCCCCATCACCAAGGACAACACCGGCGTTGAGGTGTACGGCACGATCTTCGCCCTGGAGGAATCCCCGGTGGAAGCCGGCGTGCTCTGGACCGGTAGCGACGACGGCCTCATCCACGTCTCGCGCGACAACGGCGCCACCTGGAGCAACGTCACGCCCAAGGCCATGCCCGAGTGGGGCACGGTGAACGTGATCACCCCCTCCACCCACGCCGCTGGCCGCGCCTTCGCCGCCGTACATCGCTACCGCACGGACGATTTCGCGCCCTACCTCTTCCGCACCAACGACTTCGGCAAGACCTGGACCCGCCTCACCAGCGGCGCCAACGGCATCCCAGCCGACCACTTCGTGCGCGCCGTGGCCGAAGACCCGGACCGCCAGGGCCTGCTCTACGTGGGCACCGAGTACGGCATGTACGTCTCCCTCGACGACGGCCGCGCCTTCCAGCCCCTGCAGCTGAACCTGCCGCTCACGCCGATCACGGACCTCAAGGTCAAGGATCAGGACCTCATCGTCGCCACCCAGGGCCGCTCCCTGTGGATCCTCGACGACCTGAGCCCCCTGCATCAGATGACCGATCAGGTGGCGCGCGCCGAGTACCACCTCTTCACGCCGCGCCCAACGATTCAGTTCGCCGGCGGCGGCGGCAACGCCGCGCCGGGCACGCCCGCCGGTCGCAACCCGTCCTACGGTGCGTCGATCTACTACCTCCTGCCCGAGGGGCTCGATGAGGAAGGCGACGACGTGCCCGAGGTCACCCTGGAGATTCTCGCCGGCGACGACGAGGTGCTGCGCGCCGTCTCCAGCAAGGAAGGCGAGTACACCGCACCCAACGTGTGGCGCCGCATGTTCCCCGAGTTCTTCGAGCCGCGCACGATGACCGCCCACCACGGCCTCAACAAGTACGTGTGGGACCTGCGCCTGAAGGACCCGAAGATGGTCGACGACGCCGTGCTCTGGGGCGCCCCGCAGGGCCCCGAGGTGCCGCCGGGCACCTACCAGGCCCGCCTCACCATCGGTGACTGGACCGCCACCGTGCCCGTGGAAGTGCGCGCCGACCCCCGTCTCGACGTGCCCCGTGAGGCCCACGAGACGCGCTTCGCCCTCGCCTACGAGATCTATGAGTCGCTCCAGCGCAGCCACGAGGTGATCCGCCAGGCCCGCACCGTGCGCGACCAGGCCCAGGCCATCGCCAAGGTGACGGAGAACGACGTGATCCGCGAGAGCGCCGACGCCCTCGCCGAGCAACTCACGGCCGTGGAGACCACCGTGCTCCAGGTGCAGAGCAAGGCCCCGCAGGACATCCTCAACTTCACGCCGATGCTCGACAACCAGTTCCTGCACCTGATGGGCGTGGTCGAGTCCGCCATGGGCGAACCCACGGAGGCATCCGTGGCGCGCTTCAATGAGCTCTCCGGGGAACTCAACGTGGTCGAGACCAAGCTCGTGGAGCTGCTCAACAACGACCTCGAGAAGTTCCAGGAACTCGTCGACTCGCTCGAGACCGACCGCGTGGTCGTGCCGCCCGCCGACAGCGCCGTGGGCGGCCGCCGCCGCTAGGCCAGGCCGTCCCTCGCCTTGCGCTGGCGCCCACCCCCGCCCAAGCAGTCGCCGTACATCACCCGCGAGGGGTACGAGCGACTGCAGGGCGAGCTCAAGGAACGCTGGACCTTCCGCAAGGAGGTCGTGACCGCCCTCGCCGCCGCCGCGGCCGAGGGCGATCGCTCCGAGAACGCCGAGTACGCGTTTCGCAAGAAGCAGCTCGGCGAGATCGACCGGCGCATTCGCTACCTGCAAAAGCGCCTGCCCGTGCTCAAAGTGGTCGATCCGGCGCCAGGTCAACAACGGGATAAGGTGTACTTCGGCGCCTGGGTCACCCTCGAGTACGAGGATGGCACCGTCGCCGAGCACCGCCTGGTAGGCCCCGACGAGATCGACACCGTGAAGCGGCACATCTCGATCGATGCACCTTTGGCGAAGGCGTTGCTCGGCAAGGCCGCTGGGGATGAGGTGGTGCTGACCCTGCCCGAAGGCGAGCGGGTGTACGAAGTGGTGTCCGTGCGGTACCAGTCGGCCGCATGATCTTGCGGCGGGTGTGGGGTCGCTCTTGAGTAACGTCGAGGATTACCTCGATCGGATTCCGGACGCGCGGGACGGACTCACCCGGCGCGAGCGCGTGGTGCTGTACGTGCTGCACGAGACGCAGAAGGAGCGGCCCGATCGCCCCGTGCCCACGGTGATGCTGTGGGGGCGCGTGTGCGAGCACATGGACATCAGCCAGGAGGAGCTGATGGCGATGTTAGCTCGCCTGGGGGCGATGAAGTACTAAGCCCCCCCGCGCGGTGCTCGCCCGCCCTGCCCTAGCGAACCAGCAACGGGGTGTAGCGGTACCGCAGCTCGCGCCTGAGCCTCCCCTTGCGCTGGACCGTGACTTCCACCACGGTCAGACACATGTGGCGCCTAATGTGCGAGCCCCTCACCTGGAAGCGCTTGCACACCTTGCGCGCACCAGGCACCTCTGCCGCATTCGGCACCGTGGTCACCGCTTCGTCCCCACCGCTGTCATCGGCCAAGTCCGGGACCTGTTCGCGGAGGCGATCCCAGTCTTGCTGGGCGCGCTCTTCGGTGGTGAGGAGCGAGTCATCGGGCGGCGCCGCTTCGCCACGCTCGTGGGGCCTCATATCGGCCGAGGCGTGGGCCATCGATGATGCGAATACCGCTATCCCGACGATGGGGAAGACGGACACCAAACGGATAGTGTTGCGCATGTGCCACCTCCGGTAGGGTTGGCTAAGCGATTGTGTTGGCCATCCCGCGGGATGGCGTTGCTGGCGCGAGGCGCGTTTGCGTCAGCGGGGAATCAGGGGTTGCCGGTGCTCCAGCGGAACACCTGTGAGGTGATCATCTCGTTGCGTGCTCGCGCGCGGGACTGGCTCGCCGGGCGGCATACGCGGCGCTTGATGCGGGTGCCTTCCGGGGCCACGCGCTCGCAGATCAAGGTGTTGCCGCGGACCGCTTGGGGCTTGGGCACGACTGCGACGGGCTTTGAGGTTTGCGGCTCTTTGGCGTCCAGGTCAGGGACCTGGTTGCGGAGGGTGTCCCAGGTGTCCTGGGGGCTGCGTTCCGCCGCTTCACTCTGCTGTGTCGGCGATGGGGTAGCGGCCTCGCGGGCGTCCTCTGCGGCGTAGCGACCGCCCGCGCTCGCGAACGCGTTGATCGCGAGCATGAGCGCGAGTACTGCAAGTGCGATCCGTGTTGGTCGATGCGTATGGCTCATCGCTCTCTCCTGCCTGGTGCTACTCAATGCCGCCAATCGGTCGCGAGGCAGCGATGGCGCTGCGACGACCGTTCGCGACGGCGCGCAGGCCCGGCCGCGGTGCCGAGGATCCTAGTGGTTCATCCCGTGGAAGAAGACGGCCTCGCGCATCGCGAGGTTGTCCCGCCGCTCGGCCAGCCATTCGTCCTCGGAGTAGCAGATGCGCTTCTTCAGGCGCGTGCCGATGCGGGCCACGTGAATGCAGTAGCGACGCTCCGCCGGCACGGTTTCCGCTGAGGGCACTCCGGTGGCCGCGGTGCT